>NZ_JAMYBY010000013.1:0-200059 GCF_024126555.1 Pseudomonas sp. VE 267-6A | reverse complement strand
GGCCGGCTCCTACACAGGTCACGGTAAACCTGTAGGAGCCGGCCTTGCCGGCGAAGGGGCCCGCCAGAACGCTACAACTGCTTAGTAGTAGGCGTTTTCTTTCTGCGAATGGTCGGTCACGTCACGCACGCCCTTGAGCTCCGGAATGCGTTCGAGCAAGGTGCGCTCGATGCCTTCGCGCAAGGTAACGTCGGCCTGGCCGCAACCCTGGCAACCACCGCCGAACTGCAGCACCGCAATGCCGTCCTCGACTACTTCGATCAGGTTGACCTGACCGCCGTGGCTGGCCAGCCCCGGGTTGATCTCGGTTTGCAGGTAGTAGTTGATGCGCTCGTTGATCGGGCTGTCGGCATTGACCATCGGCACCTTGGCGTTCGGCGCCTTGATGGTCAACTGGCCGCCCATGCGGTCGGTGGCGTAGTCCACCACCGCATCTTCCAGAAACGGGATGCTGACCGCATCCAGGTAGGCGGTGAAGGACTTGAGCCCCACCGCTTCGTCTTCCGGCTTTTCTTCACCTGGCTTGCAGTAGGCAATGCAGGTTTCGGCGTAGTTCGTACCCGGCTGGGTAATGAAAATGCGAATGCCAATGCCTGGGGTATTCTGCTTTTCCAGCAGATCGGCCAGGTAATCGTGCGCGGCGTCGGTAATCGTTATGGCGCTCATGTAAGTTCCTCACAGACTTGTGCGCAGTTTACGCCAACACGGCCGGCGAACAAAGTCCTAGTAATTCTGTCGGGAAAGTGCCACCGGCACCGCCGGGCCCAGACGCGCCTCGAACCAGCCGCTCATGCGCCGGTACAGGCCCTTTTCCAACCAGCGGTAACTGGCCCACGACGCCCCGCCGATCAGCGGCACGCACAGCGCGAACACCAGGTAGGGGTTGAGCCCCAGACGCTCGCTGGCAAACCAGCCGCCGTACAGCACCAGCACATGGATCAGGTACACCGAATAGGAGCAGTCGCCCAGTGCCTTGAGCACCCGGTTGCCCTTGAAATACGGCTCCAGCGAGATGCACGCCAGCACGATCAGCGCACTCGGCAGGCCCCAGTGCAGCAGGCGTGACGAGGCATCCAGGCGGTAGATCGCCACCGATGCGGCCGCCAGGGTCAGCAACGGCAGCCACAGCCCCTGGGCAATCCAGCCGCGTCGGTAGAGCACGCCGATGGCTACACCCAGCAGGAACTCGTAGATGATGTTGTTGCTGTAGAACCGCCCCAGCACGCCCAGGCCGGTGAGCACCTCGCTGACCGCGAACAGCGCCAGCGCCACCAGCCACAGGTGATGGCGCTGGCGCACCAGGAACACCAGCGAGAACAGCAGGTAGAAGAACATCTCGTAGTTCAGCGTCCAGCCCACGTTGAGCGTGGGGTACAGGCCGTAGCCGCCGGGGTTTTCCGCCGGAATGAACAGCAGCGACAGCAGCAGGTGCGACAGCTCCAGGGTCTGATGCGGCATCCACTGGCTGGCCACCACCAGCAGCAGCGCCATCAGGCCGGTATAGAACCAGTAGGCCGGCACGATGCGCAGCACCCGGTTGAGCAGAAAGCGCCGGGGCGCCATGGGTTTGTCGCGGGTCGAGAGGTAGATCACCAGCCCGCTGATGACGAAGAAGATGTCCACCCCGACCGCACCGCGATCGGCCAGAAACTGCCCTACCGGGCCGCTGGCCTTGAAGTCGAAGAAGATCTGCATGAAGTGGTGACAGACCACCACCCAGGCGGCGAGCGCCCTCAATGCCTGAAGCGAAAACAGCATGTCGATTCCCGTCTCTCGTTACCCCACCCTGGCCCCGCACAAATCGGGACCGCTTGCGGGTGGGACTACGAAAGGCCGGGAAAGATCAGCCCGATCTGCCCGGCGGTTGCTTCAGAGGTTCTCGTAGCGGTTCATGTCGAGCACGCCGGCCTCCACCGGATCGGTCTGCTGGATGTAGCGGCTCAGGTCATGAAAGTACTGCCAGAACTGCGGGTGGCTGCGGCGCACGCCCCAGCGCATGACGATGCGCTCGAAGCGGGCCGGATCGTCCCGCGCCGCCTCCATGTCCTCGACCCACTCGGGCACGTCGCTGGCCGGAATGTTGAACATGAAGTTGGGGTAGCTGCTCATCACCCCCGGGTAGAGGGTCAGGGTGTCCAGCCCCGGCTGGTAGCGGTAGGCCTCGCCGAGCATGAACGCCACGTTGCTGTGGGCGCGGTTGCGCAGCAGGCTGTAGACCTTGCGCTGGCCGCCCTGCCCTTCGATGCGCAGCATGGTCGCCTCGGGCAACTGGCCGATCACCTTGAGCCCGGCCGCCGGGCGCGAGGCCAGCCGGCTCAGGGCCTGCTCCACGTCACGGAACTCCTCGCTGCCGGGCAGCGAGCAGTACGCGCCCTGGCAGCGGTTGATCGGGTCGGGCGCGGCGTTCAGGCTGCCGGTGCGCTCCACCAGCTTGAGGCCGAAGTCGCGCTTGGGGTCGCGCGGGTCGAGCTTGAGGGCGGTCGGGGTCTTGCTGTCGATCGCCTCGTAGTCCAGCCACATCTTGACCTTGCCGCTGTTCTGGTACCAGTCGCCGAGGATGTCGCTGCGCTGCTTGGCCGGCATCAGGCGCAGGAAGTTGACCTCGGCCCCGTTGCGGATCAGGTCGAAGTACAGGCGCGTCTGCGCCTGGTGCGAGACGTTGCCGTACACGTCGAAATTCACCGCCAGCTGGTAATAGGTGCGCTCGAACAGCGGGTAGTCGAACAGCCACAGGGTCTTGGGCACATCGCCGATCAGGCCCTTGCTCACCGAGGCGCTGTCGAAGTGGCGGAAGATGGTCAGCAAGGCGTTGTCGTTGCCGGCCCACAGGCTCGACCAGCTCGGTGGCGGCAGGTCGGCATAGGCGTCGCGGCGCAGTTTTTCGTACTCGTTGCGCTTGTCGCGGTAGGCGTGCCACAGGGTCAGGATGCTGCCCACGTCGTCGATCTGACCGGGCATCGCCAGCAGTGGCGTGGCCTTGCCGCGGTACTCGGCATCGGTGATGTAGCGGTCGTGTGCCGGCTCCTGGAACAGGGTCCAGAAGTTGTCGCGGATCACGTCGGTGGCGATCTGCCCACGGCATACCGGGCCGCGAATGAAGGTGCGCACGAAGTACTCGGCGTTATCGAGCATGAACTGGTAGCGCGCTATCGCCGGGATCGCCTCGAAGGTCTCGAACGGGT
The DNA here is from genome assembly GCF_024126555.1 of Pseudomonas sp. VE 267-6A. Lineage (NCBI taxonomy): Bacteria > Pseudomonadati > Pseudomonadota > Gammaproteobacteria > Pseudomonadales > Pseudomonadaceae > Pseudomonas > Pseudomonas sp. VE 267-6A. The sequence continues at coordinate 196,877 of NZ_JAMYBY010000013.1, read as the reverse complement.
TGGCGCGGTGGCGCGGGCCGTAGCCGGGCAAGGCCGTGGCATGCCAGTCGCCGCTGTAGAACAGCTGCTTGACGCGCTTGAGCTTGTTCGGCCCCATCGGGTAGGTGATGTGGGTCTTGTGCACGATCACGCCCTGCACGGGCATCAGGCGGTAGTAGAAGTCGGTGCCGGGCGGATCGTTGGGGCGGCGTGTGGCGATCAGGTCGATCGGCTGGCCGCTGGGCGTGCGCGAGCGCACCCACTGGAAGAAGTGGCCCTGCTCGCCGCCGACAAAGTAGATGTGCGCCAGGAACAGGTGCTCGTACAGCCAGCGCCCCACCAGCGCCTCGGTGGACCCGGGGCGGTTGAGCAGCGCCTCCCATTCGGTGATCTGCGCGGCCTCGCTGGCACTTGGCTGGATCGGGTTGTACTCCACCGGCGCACCGGCGGCGAACCAGCGCTGCAGGGTCTGGTACTCGGCATCGGTAAGGCCGGTGACGGCCAGCGGCATGCCCTCCCTGGGGTGGGCGCCGGCGTAGGCGTCGAACTCGCCGGGCAGCGGGCACATGTTGTTGCGGTTGAGCCCCAGCACGATCTCCTCGGGCAGCTTGGCGTTGGGGGTGAGCGGCGTGTTGTGGCCCAGCTCGAGCATGCGCGCCATCAGCGCGGCCTGGCTGCCCTGGCTGTCGAGCACCGAACTGAAGCCCTTGCGCTGCCAGGCCTCGACGCTGTGCGCGTCGTAGAACAGCCGGGTCGGCGCAACCGCCGTACTGCGGTCGCCCTGATACACAGGCACCTTGGAGGCACCGCGTGCGGCGCCCTCGGCACTGCCCAGGTTCAGCTGGCAGGCCGCGTCGTTGCAGGCATGGCAGGCAACGCACTTCTCGGTGAAGATCGGTTGGATGTCCCGGGTATAGGAAATAGCCGGGCTTGTGACGGGGGCTTGTCCGAGCGCCGCGCCGCTGATGAGCAGTGCGAAGGCGCCGGCAAGTAAACGATGCACCATGTGCCGAATGTCCTGGGTATTGATAGCTTCACGATTCTACCGGTGGCGGCAGCGTGCCAACATGAATCAAATTCATGCAAACCGGCAACACGCCTAAAAACCGCGCAGGTTTGTTATTATTCCGCAACTTTTGTATTTGCCCGACCAGGTAGTCCTATGTCTGACCGCAGCGCCCGTTACCAAGCACTTCAGCAAGCCCTCAAAGAGCGCATACTGATCCTCGATGGCGGCATGGGTACTATGATCCAAAGCTACCGCCTGGAGGAACACGACTATCGTGGCACGCGCTTTGCCGACTGGCCTAGCGACGTCAAGGGTAACAACGACCTGCTGCTGCTTTCGCGCCCCGACGTGATCGCGGCCATCGAGAAAGCCTACCTGGATGCCGGCGCCGACATCCTCGAAACCAACACCTTCAACGCCACCCAGGTATCCCAGGCCGACTACGGCATGGAATCGCTGGTGTACGAACTCAACGTGGAAGGTGCGCGCATCGCCCGCCAGGTGGCCGATGCCAAGACCCTCGAAACCCCCGACAAGCCGCGCTTCGTCGCCGGGGTGCTGGGCCCCACCAGCCGGACCTGCTCGATCTCCCCGGATGTCAATGACCCCGGCTACCGCAACGTCACCTTCGACCTGCTGGTGGAAAACTACATCGAGGCCACCCGCGGCCTGATCGAGGGCGGCGCCGACCTGATCCTGATCGAGACCATCTTCGACACCCTCAATGCCAAGGCGGCGATCTTCGCCGTGCAGCAGGTGTTCGAGGACGACGGCATCGAGCTGCCGATCATGATCTCGGGCACCATCACCGACGCCTCGGGCCGTACCCTCTCGGGCCAGACCACCGAGGCGTTCTGGAACTCGGTGCGCCACGCCAACCCGATCTCGGTGGGCCTGAACTGCGCACTGGGCGCCAAGGACCTGCGCCCCTACCTCGAAGAGCTGTCGAACAAGGCCGGCACCCACGTTTCGGCGCACCCCAACGCCGGCCTGCCGAACGCCTTCGGCGAGTACGACGAGACCCCGGCCGAAACCGCCGCGGTGATCGAAGAGTTCGCCGCCAGTGGTTTTCTGAACATCATCGGCGGTTGCTGCGGCACCACCCCGGGGCATATCCAGGCCATCGCCGAGGCAGTGGCCAAGTACCCGCCACGGGCGATCCCCGAGATTCCCAGGGCCTGCCGCCTGTCGGGCCTGGAGCCGTTCACCATCGACCGCAGCTCGCTGTTCGTCAACGTCGGCGAACGCACCAACATCACAGGTTCCGCCCGCTTCGCGCGGCTGATCCGTGAAGAGAACTACACCGAGGCGCTGGAAGTGGCCCTGCAGCAGGTCGAGGCCGGCGCCCAGGTGATCGACATCAACATGGACGAAGGGATGCTCGATTCCCAGGCGGCCATGGTCAAGTTCCTCAACCTGATCGCCGGCGAACCCGACATCTCCCGGGTGCCGATCATGATCGACTCCTCCAAGTGGGAAGTGATCGAGGCCGGCCTCAAGTGCATCCAGGGCAAGGGCATCGTCAACTCGATCTCGATGAAGGAAGGCGTCGAGGCGTTCAAGCACCATGCCCGCCTGTGCAAGCGCTACGGCGCCGCCGTGGTGGTGATGGCCTTCGACGAGGTCGGCCAGGCCGATACCGCCGCCCGCAAGCGCGAGATCTGCAAGCGCAGCTACGACATCCTGGTCGATGAGGTGGGCTTCCCGCCCGAAGACATCATCTTCGACCCGAACATCTTCGCCGTGGCCACCGGCATCGAGGAACACAACAACTACGCGGTGGACTTCATCGAGGCCTGTGCCTACATCCGCGACCACCTGCCGTATGCACTGACCTCCGGCGGGGTATCCAACGTGTCGTTCTCGTTCCGTGGCAACAACCCGGTGCGCGAGGCGATCCACTCGGTGTTCCTCTACCACGCGATCCAGAACGGCCTGACCATGGGCATCGTCAACGCCGGCCAGCTGGAGATCTACGACGAGATCCCGGCGCTGCTGCGCGAGAAGGTCGAGGACGTGGTGCTCAACCGCACCCCCGACGGCACCGATGCACTGCTGGCGATTGCCGACGACTACAAGGGCGGCGGCGCGGTCAAGGAGGTCGAGAACGAGGAGTGGCGTTCGCTGCCGGTGGACAAGCGCCTCGAGCACGCCCTGGTCAAAGGCATCACCGCGTTCATCGTCGAGGACACCGAGGAGTGCCGCCAGCAGTGCGCGCGCCCCATCGAGGTGATCGAGGGGCCGCTGATGAGCGGCATGAACGTGGTGGGCGACCTGTTCGGCGCAGGCAAGATGTTCCTGCCCCAGGTGGTCAAGTCGGCGCGGGTGATGAAGCAGGCGGTGGCTCACCTGATCCCGTTCATCGAACTGGAAAAAGGCGACAAGCCCGAGGCCAAGGGCAAGATCCTGATGGCCACGGTCAAGGGCGACGTGCACGACATCGGCAAGAACATCGTCGGCGTGGTGCTCGGCTGCAACGGCTACGACATCGTCGACCTGGGCGTGATGGTGCCGGCCGAGAAGATCCTGCAGGTGGCGCGCGAGCAGAAGTGCGACATCATCGGCCTGTCGGGGCTGATCACCCCGTCGCTGGACGAAATGGTGCACGTGGCCCGCGAGATGCAGCGCCAGGACTTCCACCTGCCACTGATGATCGGGGGGGCAACCACCTCCAAGGCGCATACCGCGGTGAAGATCGAGCCCAAGTACAGCAACGACGCGGTGGTCTACGTGACCGACGCCTCGCGTGCGGTGGGCGTGGCCACGCAGTTGCTGTCCAAAGAGCTCAAGCCGGCCTTCGTGCACAAGACCCGCGAGGACTACGTGGAGGTGCGCGAACGCACCGCCAACCGCAGCGCGCGCACCGAGCGCCTGAGCTATGCGCAGTCGATCGAGGCCAAGCCGAAGTACGACTGGTCTGCCTACCAGCCGGTGGCACCGACCTTTACCGGTACCCGCGTGCTGGAGAACATCGACCTCAAGGTGCTGGCCGAGTACATCGACTGGACGCCGTTCTTCATCTCCTGGGACCTGGCTGGCAAGTACCCGCGCATCCTCAACGACGAGGTGGTGGGCGAAGCGGCCACCGCCCTGTTCGCCGATGCACAGGAAATGCTGGCCAAGCTGATCGACGAGAAGCTGATCAGTGCCCGCGCGGTGTTCGGCTTCTGGCCGGCCAACCAGGTGGCGCACGACGACATCGAGGTGTACGGCGATGACGGCCAGCCCCTGGCCCTGCTGCACCATCTGCGCCAGCAGACGATCAAGCCCGACAGCAAGCCCAATTTCTGCCTGGCCGACTTCGTGGCGCCCAAGGACAGCGGCATCACCGACTACGTGGGCGGCTTCATCACCACCGCCGGCATCGGCGCCGAGGAAGTGGCCAAGGCCTACCAGGACAAGGGCGACGACTACAGCTCGATCATGGTCAAGGCCCTGGCCGACCGCCTGGCCGAGGCCTGCGCCGAGTGGCTGCACGAGCAGGTGCGCAAGGAGTACTGGGGCTATGCCAAGGACGAGCACCTGGACAACGAGGCGCTGATCAAGGAGCAGTACGCGGGTATCCGCCCTGCCCCGGGCTACCCGGCGTGCCCGGACCACACCGAGAAGGAAACCCTGTTCCGCCTGCTCGACGGCACGGCGATCGGCGAGACCGGCCCGAGCGGCGTGTTCCTCACCGAGCACTTCGCGATGTTCCCGGCGGCGGCGGTCAGCGGCTGGTACTTTGCCCACCCGCAGGCGCAGTACTTTGCCGTAGGCAAGGTCGACAAGGACCAGGTCCAGAGCTACACCGCGCGCAAGGGGCAGGACCTGGCGGTAACCGAGCGCTGGCTGGCGCCCAACCTGGGGTACGACAACTAAGCGCTGGTGAGGCAAGGGTCTACACTGAGCTGAAGCCTTTTACAGGAGCAGATCATGGAAGACCCGGCCGAACACAAACCGCCGACCTTCTGGCAAATGCTGCACAGCGTGCTGGCTGCAGCCTTTGGCGTGCAGACCGGCAAGAACCGCGCCCGCGACTTCACCCACGGCAAGCCCGCGCACTTCATTGCGCTGGGCACGGCCTTCACGCTGGTGTTCATCCTGGTGCTGATAGGGCTGGTTCAGCTGGCGATGCACCTCACCGCCCGCTGAGGCGACCGCGTTGGCGCCTTCGCCGGCAACGCCGGCTCCTACAGGTCATGTGTGGCCCTGTGGGAGCCGGCCTTGCCGGCGAAAAGGCCGGTACAGCCTCAGGGCTCCAGCCCGATCCCGCGCAGTATCACACTGGTCACCGTCTGCAACGCCCGCTCGAACTGCGGTTCGCTCAGCGGCTGGTGCGCGTTGAGCAGGTTCACCTGGTGGCTGAAGTCGGCGTAGTGCTGGGTCGAGGCCCAGATCATGTACAGCAGCCCCGAGGGCTCCACCGGCAGAATCCGCCCGTCCTCGACCCACTGGCGAATCTTGCCCTCCTTGAGCTTGGCCCATCCGTACAGGCTGTCATCCAGCGCCGCCCCCAGGTGCGGCGCACCGTGGATGATCTCGTTCGCCCACACCTTGGAACCGTGCGGGCGGGTCCAGGAATGGTTCATCTTGGCGCGGATATAGGTGCTGAGCACGATGCGCGGGTCATCGTAGAGCTCGAAACACAGGGCGTCCTGCTTCCACACTTCCAGCAAGCCGAACAGCACCGCCTGGTACAGCTCGGCCTTGGTGCTGAAGTAATAGTGCACGTTGCTGCGCGGCAGCGCGGCGGCCTCGGCGATGTCGGCCATGGCCGTGCCGGCGAAGCCCTTCTCGGCAAAGACCTTTTCTGCTGCCAGCAGGATGCTGTCGACATTGCGTTGGCGAATGCTGTGCTTGTGCGCGGCCATGGGCGGGTCCGTTGCGGATGACCCTGCAAGGCTACCACCGCCAGGGCGATTCGTGCCGCACGCTCAAAAAAGTTGTGCCGCGGGCGGTGTTTTTCAGCGCCGTGCGCTGTCCGATACTGCGCATCACGGCATTACATCCCAAAGAAGAGGACGCACTCCATGACTATTCCCCTGCTCGGCCTGGGCACCTTCCGGCTCAAGGACCAGGTGGTCATCGACTCGGTCAGCCAGGCCCTCGAACTGGGCTATCGGGCCATCGACACCGCGCAGATCTACGGCAACGAGGCCGACGTCGGGCACGCCATCGCCGCCAGCGGCGTTGCACGCAACGAGCTGTTCCTGACCAGCAAGATCTGGACCGAGAACCTGGGCGCCGACAAGCTGATCCCCAGCCTGAAAGAGAGCCTGCACAAGCTGGGCACCGACTATCTGGACCTGACCCTGATCCATTGGCCGTCGCCCAAGGGCGCCGTGCCGGTGGCCGAGTTCATGGGCGCCCTGCTCGAAGCGAAGCGCCAGGGCCTGACCCGCCAGATCGGCGTGTCCAACTTCACCATCGCCTTGCTGCGTCAGGCCATCGAGGTGGTGGGCGCCGAACAGATCGCCACCAACCAGATCGAGCTGCACCCCTACCTGCAGAACCGCACGCTGGTGGATTTCATGCACGAACAGGGCATCGCGGTGACCTCCTACATGACCCTGGGCTATGGCAAGGTGCTGCACGATCCGCTGATCCAGCAGATCGCCGAACGCCATGGCGCCACCCCGGCGCAGGTGGCCCTGGCCTGGGCGATGCAGCTGGGCTATGCGGTGATCCCCTCCTCGACCCGGCGTGAAAACCTGGCCAGCAACCTGAAGGCAGCGCAGCTGCGCCTGAGCGAACAGGACATGGCGCAGATTGCCGGCCTGGACAAGGGCGAGCGCCTGGTCGACCCCGAGTCGCTTGCACCCGCCTGGGACTGATCAACCGCGGTCGGTGCACACCTTGGCCAGTTTCAGGTACTGCACGGTGTGCTGCCGGCCGGCAGAGTCCACGTAGGTCATGTACGCCTTCACCACGTCGCAGACCTCGGTGGCCGGCTCGTCCAGTTGCACCACGCGCGCCACGTCCAGTGGCATGCCGTACTGATAGACCGTGGTCGTCTGGGCCTGGGCGGCACCGGCCAGCAACAGCGCCAGGGGCAGCAGCATTCGCAGCGTCATGACAGTTCTCCCGTGAAATGGAAGGCACGCCCGGCACCGGCGCGCGCCGACCCTTTCAGTGTGGTGCCATGCCTGCCCTGGCGTCGCTTTCGCGGATCAACGGCATGCCCATCGCCTGCGCATAGCCGCTGGGAGCGAAGCGCCAGGTCACCAGCAGCATCAGCAGCACCGTCACGCTCAGCAGCAGCCAGGAGGCCTGGAAGTCGCCGCTGACGTCGCGCAACCAGCCGGTGACGTAAGGCACGATGCCGGTGATGATGAAGCCCACGCCCTGCACGAACGCCGCCAGCGCCCCCGCACTGGCGGGGGCCTTGAGGTGTTCGAGGGTCAGCGTGAGGCTGAGGCTGAAGCACGCGCCCAGGCCGAAGCCGATCAGGGCCACCCATAGCCCGGCGATTGCCGGGGCCAGCAGCAGGCCGAAAAAGCCTGCCAGTTGCACGGTCAACGCCAGCCACAGGCCGGGGCGCCGATCCACCAGGCGACGCAGCAGCAAGGGCAGCCCGAGGGCGCCGGCCACCTGGAACACGGTCATCAGCCCCACCAGCTCGCCACCGCCCTGGGCACTGCCGCCGACCTGCTGGTAGTAGGCCGGCAGCCACGCCACCATGCTGGTGTAGCCGCCATTGATCAGCCCGAAATAGACCGCCAGCAGCCATGCCCGACGGCTGCCGAACAGGTGCCCGCTGGCACCTGCGCCGCCGACCGCCGCTTCGAGCTGCGGGCGCACCCAGGCCCATACCGCGAACGCCAGCAAGGCCGGCAACAGCCAGATGCCCAGGCCTGCCTGCCAGTGCGAGAACTGCTCGGCCACCCGCGGCCCGAGCACGGCGGCGGCCCCGCCGCCGCTCATCAGGGCTGCCGAATACACACCCATGGCCATGGCCAGGCGGTGAGGAAACCAGCGGTTGACCAGCCCCGGCATCAGCGCCTGAATGCAGGCCACCCCAAGCCCGGCCAATGCTGCGCTGGCGATCAGCGCAGCGGCGGAGTCGAGGGTCAGGCGCCAGGCGCAGGCCAGCGCGATGGCGGCCAGCCCGGCGAGCATCGCGCCCTGCTCGCTGACCCAGCGGCGCAACCAGGGTTGCAGCAAGGGCACCAGCCCCATGCACAGCACGGGCAAGGCGGTCAGCAGCGCGGCCTGCTGGTAGCCGATGCCGGTGCTCTGGCGGATGGCCTCCAGCAATGGGCCGATGCTGGTGAGGATGGGGCGCAGGTTCAGCGCCATCACCACCACCAGCAACAGCAGCAAGGTACTGCGAGCCTGCTCGCGCATCACCCCTGCACCTGCTGCCAGGCGGCGTACAGGCCCTGCTCGCCGGCTGGCTTCAGGGGTGCCAGGGGCAGCGACTGCTGCTGCGGCGGGCGTGCCATCTGCGCGTACACCGCTGCCGTCGACAGGCCATAGGGCTCGCCGTCTTCGTTGCTGTAGGCGAACCAGGCGCGCTCGATACCGCACAGGTGCATGGCAGCCAGGCACATCGGGCAGGGGTGGCCGGTGGCGTAGATTTCGCAGCCCTCCAGGCGCGGGCTGCCGAGCACCTGGCTGGCCAGGCGGATGGCCTGCAGTTCGGCGTGGGCGGTCGGGTCCTGGGTCAGGTGGATCTGGTTGACCGCCTCGGCGATCACCCGGCCCTGGTGCACCAGCACCGCCGCGAACGGGCGGCCGCCGGCCTGGATGTTCGCCCGGGCCAGCCCCAGCGCTTGCTGCATGAAATGTTCGTTGGCCATGGTCAGGCTCCTGTCAGGTTCAATGGGCATCGTGGGCCAGCAGCAACTCGACGATCCGCTGCTGGCCGCGTTCCCGGGCGTGCTGCAGGGGCGTCACGCCCTGGCGGTCGGCAAGGTTGACGTCGGCACCGGCGTCGATCAGCAGTTGCACGATGGCCTGGTGACGCGGGCCGCCATCGCTGAGCAGGATGGCTTCGAGCAGCCCGGTCCAGCCCAGCGAGTTCACGTGGTCGGGTGCAACGCCGGCGGCCAGCAGGCGGGCGACCACCTCGACATGGCCGCGCTCGCATGCGGGGATCAGCGCCGTGCCGCCATAGCGGTTGGTGCTCTTGAGGTCCGCGCCATGGGCCAGGGTCATCTCCAGAATCTGCAACTGGCCTTCGGCGCCGGCCAGCAGATACGGGCTGTCGTGCATCCAGTTGCTGGCGTTGACGTCGGCGCCGGCGTCGATCAACCGGCGCGCCGCCGCCACATGCCCACCGGCAGTGGCCAGCAGCAGCGGCGTATTGTTGTGCGAGTCGCGCTGATCGACGTCGGCGCCCTGGGCCAGCAAGGCGCCGACGCGGGTGGGGTTGCCGCTGACGGCGGCTTCGAGCAAGGTGTCGGCCGCCCCGGCGGCCCCGGCGATGCCGAGGCTGGCGCACAGCCCGGCAACCCCGTACATCCACTGTCTGAGCAATGACATGGCGCCTCCTTTGGTGCAATGAAGCGGGATTATCCGAGGCTTGGGGTGTAGCATGAAATTAATTGATTTCATGCATACCAGTGGGTAATCGAATGCTTGACCCTGTACTGCTGCGCAGCTTCGTGACCGTGGTGGAAACCGGCAATTTCACCCGCGCCGCCGAGCGCCTGCACCTGACCCAGTCGACCATCAGCCAGCAGATCATCCGGCTGGAGCAGCACCTGGGGGTGCGCCTGCTGGATCGCAGCCAGCGCCAGGTGTGGCCGACCGAAGACGGCGAGCGCCTGCTGGGGTATGCCCGGCGCCTGCTGCGCCTGGACGAAGAGGCGCGCCAGGCGTTCAGCCCGGTGCAGGCGCAACGGGCGCTACGTCTGGGGGTGCCGGAAGACCTGGCCGGGGAAGTGCTGACCGAGCCATTGAGCCGGTTCATCGGCGAGCGCCCGCATGTGCGCCTGGAGGTCGAGAGCGGGCTGAGCAGCCCGCTGCTGCGCCTGTACCGTGATGGCGAGCTGGACCTGCTGCTGGTCAAGCAATGGGGCGCGGACCGCGACCGCCATGCCGGCTGGCACGAGCCGTTGTCGTGGGTGTGCAGTGCCGGGCAGACGCAGCTGGCCGACCCGGTGCCGCTGGTGGTGTTTCCGGTGGGGGCGCTGTACCGGCAGGAAATGATCAATGCGCTGGAAGCCCGTGGGCGCAGCTGGCGTATCAGCTATTCGAGCACCAGTCTGGCCAGCCTGGGGGCGGCGGTGAGTGCGGGGTTGGGCGTGAGCCTGATACCGACCCGCAGCGTGTTGCCGACCCATCGGGTGCTGGGTGAAGCGCAGGGGTTTACCCCGGTCCAGGGCCTGGAGCTGGCGTTGTACGGGCGCAAGGGGCTGGACGCCGATGGCCTGGCGCTGCGCGAGCTGCTACAGACCCTGTGCGAGCAGCGCGCAGGGTGTCGAGGGGGCCAGCCCCCTACTCCCCCGCCACCCGCGCCCGGTAGCTCCCCGGGCTCTCCCCCGTCCATTTCTTGAACGCGCGATGAAACGCGCTGGGCTCCTGGAAGCCGGTCTGCTCGGCAATCTGCGCCACGCTCAGCACACCATCGCGCAAGCATTCGAACGCCAGCGCACGGCGCACCTCGTCCTTGATCTGCTGGTACGAACACCCCTCACGCTCCAACTGCCGGCGAAAACTGCTCGGGCTCAGGCCCTCGGCTGCCGCCATGCCCAGCAAGGTTGGCCACTGGCCGTACTGACGCCCGCGCAGATGCCGGTATACCCGCGCCGCCAATCCGTTCTGGTTGCGGTAGCGCACCACCAGCCACTGCGGCGCACTGCGCAGGAAGGTCTTGAGCGCACCCAGGTCCTGCACCACCGGCAAGCGCAGGTAGTGCGCCGAGAACTCGACCTGGGTGCGGCCACTGCCCAACTGCAGGTTCGGCCCCCACAGCAACGCGTCGTCCTCCAGCACCGCACGCCCGTCGCGCAGTTCGGTACGGTCGATGGCGATGCGCCGCCCCCCCAGCCAGCACAGCAGGCTGACCACCAGCACCAGGAAGGTCTCCTCCGCATATACCCGAGTCTGCGCATCGTCGAAATGCGACTCCAGGCTGATCACCGCACGCTGCCCACGCACCACCAGGCGCCCGCGCACGTCACGCAGGAACAGGCCGAAGTTGCTCAGGCACTGGCGCAAGGCCTTTTCCAGCGTCGGCTCCTGGATCAGCCCACGACAGATCAGGGCGAAACTGCCCAGCGGCATGCCGTGGCTGTCGAGGTTGAAGAATTCGTCGCCCAGGTCTTCAATGAGCAGCAGCCACAGCCGTGCGAACGCCCTGGCCGGCACCCGTGCATCGGGTGCGTCCACCACTGCCGGGTCGATGCCCGCCTGCACCAGCAACGCACTGGCGCGCGCCGGCTGTTGGCGCAGTGTGTGCAGCATGATGTGCACGAAGTACACCGCGACCGAATCGTTTTCCCGCATGACTGTTTCCGCTATGCAGCGTAAGAATATGGCAAAAAGTGCCAGCCTCGCTGGGCAGTTATGGCATAGGCCCAGGCGTGGCCTTTGCCTAGACTCGAACCCATCCCGAGCGTGGCCCCGGGCGCCATTCTGGCAGAGCCAGGCAGCGCCCCGCCACGCTTTCGCACACTGGAGTCGCGTATGAACACCCCGCAAATCTATGTAGTGAGCGCCGTTCGCTCGGCCATCGGCACCTTCGGCGGCTCGCTCAAGGACCTGCCCCTGGCCGACCTGGCCACCCAGGTGACCCGCGCCGCCATCGAACGCTCCGGCATTGCCCCCGAACAGATCGGCCACATGGTCATGGGCAACGTGATCCCCACCGAGCCGCGTGACGCGTACCTTGGCCGCGTGGCTGCGATGAACGCCGGCGTACCCAAGGAAACCCCGGCATTCAACGTCAACCGCCTGTGCGGCTCGGGCCTGCAGGCCATCGTCTCGGCCGCGCAGAGCCTGCTGCTGGGCGAGGCCGAGGCGGTGATTGCCGCCGGCGCCGAATCCATGAGCCGCGGCCCGTACCTGCTGCCGCAGGCGCGCTGGGGCGCGCGCATGGGTGACCTGAAGGGTGTCGACTACATGCTGGGCATTCTGCAGGACCCGTTCGAAGGCTTTCACATGGGCATCACCGCCGAGAACGTGGCGGCGAAAAACGGCATCACCCGCCAGATGCAGGACGAGGTGGCCCTGACCAGCCAGCAGCGCGCCGCCCGCGCCATCGCCGAAGGCCGCTTCACCAGCCAGATCGTGCCCATCGAGATCCCGAGCCGCAAAGGTCCGGTACGTTTCGAGGTGGACGAGCATGTGCGTGGCGATGTGAGTGCCGAGCAACTGGCCGGCATGAAGCCTGCCTTCAAGAAGGACGGCACCGTCACCGCCGGCAACGCCAGCGGCCTCAACGACGGCGCCGGCGCCCTGGTGCTGGCCACCGGCGAAATGGTCGAGCGCCTGGGCTTGCGCCCGCTGGCGCGCCTGGTGGCCTATGCACATGCAGGCGTCGAGCCCGAGCTGATGGGCCTGGGCCCGGTGCCGGCCACGCGCAAGGTGCTGGAAAAGGCCGGCCTGAGCGTCGCCGACCTGGACGTGATCGAGTCCAACGAAGCCTTCGCTGCCCAGGCCTGCGCCGTGTCGCGGGAACTGGGCCTGGACCCCGAAAAGGTCAACCCCAACGGCTCGGGCATTTCCCTGGGCCACCCGGTGGGGGCCACCGGGGCCATCATCGCCACCAAGGCGATCCATGAGCTGCAACGTATCCAGGGCCGCTACGCGCTGGCCACTATGTGCATCGGCGGCGGTCAGGGTATCGCCGTCGTGTTCGAACGTGTTTGAGTCGGAGTTAACCGTGAGTATTGAAAACATCGCCGTGATCGGCGCCGGCACCATGGGCAACGGGATTGCCCAGGTGTGTGCAGTGGCCGGCTACCAGGTCACCCTGATCGACGTGTCCGAGGCCGCGCTGGAGCGTGGCCTGGCCACCCTGCGCAAGAACCTGGAGCGCCAGGTCAGCAAGCAGACCCTGCAGGCCGAACAGGCCGAGGCAGCCCTGACGCGCATCGCCACCAGCACCGACTACGCGCAGCTCAAGGGCGCGCAGCTGGTGATCGAGGCAGCCACCGAGAACCTCGCCCTGAAGGTGAAGATTCTGCAGCAGGTGGCCGCCAGCGTGGCCGACGACTGCGTCATCGCCACCAACACCTCGTCGCTGTCGATCACCCAGCTGGGCGCATCGGTGAGCCAGCCCGAACGTTTCATCGGCGTGCACTTCTTCAACCCGGTGCCGATGATGGCGCTGGTCGAGATCATTCGCGGCCTGCAGACCAGCGATGCCACCTACGCCAGCGCCATGGCCCTGACCGAGCGCGTGGGCAAGACCGCCATCAGTGCCGGCAACCGCCCGGGCTTCGTGGTCAACCGCATCCTGGTGCCGATGATCAACGAGGCGATCATGGTGCTGCAGGAAGGCCTGGCCAGCGCCGAGGACATCGACACCGGCATGCGCCTGGGCTGCAACCAGCCCATCGGCCCGCTGGCCCTGGCCGACCTGATCGGCCTGGACACGCTGCTGGCGATCATCGAGTCGTTCCACGACGGCTTCAACGACAGCAAGTACCGCCCCGCTGCCCTGCTCAAGGAAATGGTCGCCGCCGGCTACCTGGGGCGCAAGAGCGGCCGCGGCTTCTTCACCTACTGAGGTACGGGCATGCCGCAGACCTGCGCCGAACGTTGCGCCAACTTTGAAGAACGTCGGGACAAGGCACTCGAACTCTTTGCGGTCAAGGGGTTCGGCCAGGTCAGCATGCGTGAACTGGCCAGCCACCTGGGGCTGACGGCGGGCTCGCTGTATCACCACTTCCCGAGCAAGCAGCACTTGCTGTTCGACCTGATCGAAGAGCTGTTCGAGGAGTTGCTGGCCACCCTGCAGCCCCGTGGGCGCGGCAAGCCCGAGGCCACGGCGTTGAGCCGGGTGATAAAGGCACACTGGGCGCTGCATGCCGAGCGCCCGTTGCAGTTTCGCCTGGCCGAACGTGACCTGTGCTGCCTGAGCGAGGAACAACAGGCACGCATCGCCCAGCTGCGCCGTGAATACGAAACCCACCTGTTGCAGCTGATCGCCCCTCACGCGGCCCTGCCGCCGCCGGCCCGGGAGGCGACCGGCCATGTCATCGCCACGCTGCTCAACAGCCTGCCCGGCTGGTTGCAGGCCTCACCGCTGGGGCAGCCACAACGCCTGGCGCTGATGGAAAACATGCTGCTGGGGGCGATAGAGCGCACCCTGCAGACCGGTGCGCTGGACGCTGCCGCTTGAACTCACGCCAACGTCAGGCCTATTTCAGGAGTTCCTGAATCTGGTCGCGCAGGCTGTCCAGGTCGAACGGCTTGGCCAGGATCGGTGCCTTGAACGCGATCGGGCTGCCCGACTCGCGGATCTCCGCCGGGTAGCCACTGATGAAGATCACCTTCAGGTCCGGGCGCAGCTTGACCGCAGGTTCGGCGATCTGTACCCCTGAAATGCCGCCCGGCAGGCGGAAGTCGGTCACGATAAGGTCCAGGTGCGGCTTGCTGGCCAGGATCTTGAATGCCTGCTCGCCATCTTCGGCCACCAGCACGTGATAGCCCTCGCCTTGAAGATAGTCCTTCAGGATCATGCGAATGACCGGTTCGTCTTCGACGACCAGTACTACATCTTGCGCATCTTCACTCATGCCAATGCCTTCAACTCGTATTTGATTCATGGGGGATCGCTATACGACCCCGGCCTCACGCAGAGGTTGCCTGCTGCGCGCCACTTTCTTGCGGGCTGCGTACCAGTGGCAGGCGCACGCTGAATGTCGCGCCCTGGCCCTCGGTACTGCTGACCGTGATGCTGCCGCCATGGGCCAGCACGATCTGTTCGGAAATATACAGGCCCAGCCCCAGGCCGGCACTGCTCTGGTTGGAGCATACCCGCTCGAACTGCTGGAAGATGCGCTGCTGGTTCTCGGCACTGATGCCGATGCCATGGTCGCGCACCTGCACGCAGGCCATGCCCTGTTCCTCGAACACGCGCACCTGCACCGGCGACTTGGCGCCATAGCGCAGGGCGTTGGTGAGCAGGTTGGCGATCACCTGCTCGATACGAAACTCGTCCCAGTAGCCGACCAGTTCGGCGCCGGCCTGCAGGCTGATGCTCGAGTCGACCGCAGCCGCCTGGGCGGCGAAGTTCTCGACCAGGCCGCTGACCAGCTGGCACAGGTCGAACGATGCGGGCCGGATCGACAGCTTGCCGGTACGGATGCGCGACACGTCGAGCATGTCTTCGATCAGCCGGATCAGGCTGTTGATCTGGCGCTCGTCACGCTCGACCATGGCGTGCATCTTGTCCAGGGTGAAGGCATCGGCGTTGTTGCGCGCCAGGTGCAGCTTGCGCAGCTGGGTCTCCAGTATCAGACCGTTGAGCGGTGTGCGCACCTCGTGGGAGACGATCGACATGAAGTCGTCGCGCATGCGTACCGCGTGCTCCAGCTCGCTGCGCGTGACCTGCAGCTGCGCCAGCAGCAGCTCCTGCTCCTGGCGGCTGCGCTCCAGGGCCTCCAGCTGCTGGCCGAGGGCCTTGCGCTGGCGGTACAGGTCGATGAACACCGCCACCTTGCTCTTCACCGCCTGGGTGTCCAGCGGCTTGTGCAGGAAGTCCACCGCGCCGCTCTCGTAGCCCTTGAAGGCGTAGTTCATCTCGCGCGCCGCAGCGCTCACGAACACGATGGGAATGTTCTTGGTCTTTTCCGTACCGCGCATCATCTCGGCCAGTTCGAAACCGTTCATTCCGGGCATCTGGACGTCGAGGATGGCCAGCGCGAACTCGTGCTCGAGCAACAGCGACAACGCATGGTCGGCCGATTGCGCCTGGTACACGTTGCGGTCCGGCCCCTTGATCAGCGCCTCGAGCGCCAGCAGGTTTTCCGGCAGGTCGTCGACGATCAGCAGGTTTGCTTGGATATGGCTTAGCATGCACGTGGTTCCAGCTTGGCGAGCAATTGCCCGATGCCATTCAATGGGAGTATGTGGTCGGGCCGGTGCAGCGCCAGCGCCGCCTCGGGCATGACCGCGACTTGCGCCTCATGCGGGTCCTGAATCAGGGTAGTACCGCCGTGCTCCTTGATGCGCGCCAGCCCGCGCGCTCCGTCTTCGTTGGCGCCGGTCAGCAACACGCCGACCAGGCCGTCGCCATAGGCATCGGCGGCCGACTCGAAGAGGATGTCGATCGAGGGCCGGGAAAAGTGCACGCGGTCCTCCTGGCTCAGGGACAGGCTGCGGTCACGCTCCACCGACAGGTGATAGCCGGGGCCGGCCACGTAGATCATCCCCGGCACCACGCTTTCCTTGTCGCGGGCCTCCTGCACGGGGCGCTGCAAGCGGCGGCTGAAGACTTCGGCCAGCTGGCTGTGGCGGTCGTCGGGCAGGTGCAGCACGCACAGCAACGCAATGGCGTAGTCGGCGGGCAAGGCGGCAAACACCGTGAGCAGCGCCGACACGCCCCCGGCTGAAGCCCCCACCACGATCGCATCGGTGCCTTTCATGACTTTCGGTAGATCCGTTCTGGCTTGACCAGCGCGTCGAAGCGGTTGGCGTAAGCGGAAAAATCCAGGGTTTCCTTGCTGCCCAGCACCAGAAAGCCACGGTGGCACAGCGAGTCGTGAAACAGGCCGAAGGCCCGGTCCTGCAGGGTCTTGTTGAAGTAGATGAGCACGTTGCGGCACGAGATCAGCTGGGTTTCGGAGAACACGCTGTCGGTGGCCAGGCTGTGGTCGGCGAAGGTCACGTTTTCGCGCAGGCTGCTGTCGATGATCGCGTTGCCATAGGCGGCAGTGTAGTAGTCGCTGAAGGCCCGGCGCCCGCCGGCCTTCTGGTAGTTCTCGGTGTACTCGCGCATGTTCTGCATCGAGTAGATGCCCTGCTTGGCCTTTTCCAGCGAGCTGGGGTTGATGTCGGTGGCGTAGATGATGGTGCGTTCGAGCAACCCTTCTTCGCGCAGCAGGATGGCCATGGAGTAGACCTCCTCGCCCGTGCTGCAGCCGGCAATCCAGATCTTGATCGAGGGCCAGGTCTTGAGGTGCGGCACCACCTCCTCGCGCAGCGCGAGGAAGTGACCGGGGTCGCGAAACATCTCGCTCACCGGGATGGTGAGGTACTGCAGCAACTGCATGAACACACTCGGGTCGTGCAGCACCCGTTCCTGCAGGGCCGACACCGTGGCACATTCGAACTGGCGCACGGCATGCAGCACCCGGCGCTTGATCGAAGCGCCGGAATAGTCGCGAAAGTCGTAGCTGTACTTGAGGTAGATCGCCTCGATCAGCAGCCGGATTTCAATGTCGGTGTTACGTTCGATACTCAAATTCGCTCCAGTTGCGGCAGCCATACCCGAATCAGGGAGAACAGCCGGTCCAGCTCTATCGGCTTGGCCAGGTAGTCGTTGGCGCCGGCCTGCAGGCAGCGCTCCTGGTCATCCTTCATGGCCTTGGCGGTGACGGCGATGATCGGCAGCTTGCGCCAGCGCGGGTCCTTGCGAATGCGCCGGGTGGCTTCATAGCCGTCCATCTCCGGCATCATCACGTCCATCAGCACCAGGTCGATATCGCTGACCTGCTCGAGTTTTTCGATGGCCTCGCGGCCATTGCGACCGATCTCCACGATCGCGCCCTTGTGCTCCAGCGCACTGGTGAGGGCGAAGATGTTGCGCACGTCGTCGTCCACCAGCAGGATCTTGCGCCCCTCGAACACCTTGTCGCGGCTGCGCGCGGTCTTGAGCATGCGCTGACGTTCATGGGACAGCGTCGACTCGACTTTGTGCAGAAACAGCGTGACTTCATCCAGCAACCGCTCGGGTGAACGCGCGCCCTTGATGATGATCGAGCGCGAGTACTTGAGCAGGTCGGCCTCTTCGTCGCGGGTCAGGTTGCGCCCGGTGTAGACGATCACCGGCGGGAACGAGCGGATATCGTCGGCGGTCATGCGCTTGAGCAGCTCGTTGCCGAGCATGTCGGGCAGCTTGAGGTCGATGATCATGCAGTCGTAGATGTTCTCGCGCAGCAGCTCCAGGGCTTCCTGGGCCATGCCCACCGCGGTGATCTTGATGTCTTCGTCGCCGATCAGGCGGGCGATGCTTTCGCGCTGCAGGTCATCGTCTTCCACCAGCAGGATGTGCTTGAGCTTCTGGGTCAGCTTGGCTTCCAGGCGGCCGAACACGGCCTTGAGCTCCTCGCGGCTGGTGGGCTTGACCGCATAGCCGATCGCGCCCATGTGCATGGCCGCCTCGACACGGTCCTCGACCGAGATGATGTGCACCGGTATGTGCCGGGTGGACGCCTGCTCCTTGAGCCGCTGCAGCACGGTTAGGCCGGAATGGTCGGGCAGGCGCATGTCCAGCAGGATGGCGTCGGGGATGTAGCTGGCCGCCAGTTCGAAGCCTTCGTCGGCGGCCTGGGCCACCAGGCAGCTGTAGCCCAGTTCGTGGGCCAGGTCGAAGAGGATGCGGGCAAAGTTGGGCTCGTCCTCGATCACCAGGATGCAGCGGTTGCTGAACGGTGCCAGGTGACGGTCGTCGGCGAAGCTGGCCGCCGGGCGCGGGGCTTCGGCGGCCGGCAGCACGACGGGGGCCGCCACGGGCAACGGCGCGGCGGCGCGGGCCACCAGTGCCAGCGGCTGCGCCTCGACGCTCGGCTCGTACGACTCGGGCAGTATCAGGCTGAACACGCTGCCCTGGCCCAGTTGGCTTTCGACACGGATCTGGCCGCCCAGCAACTGCGCCAGGTCACGGGAAATCGACAGCCCCAGGCCCGTGCCGCCGTAGCGCCGGTTGGTGGTGCCGTCGGCCTGGTGGAAGGCTTCGAAGATGCTCTGCTGCTGGTCGTCGGCAATGCCGATGCCACTGTCGCGCACCGAGAACACGATGCCGGTGCCGGCCTGGTAGCCGATGGTCAGCGCCACCTGGCCGCGCTCGGTGAACTTCAGCGCGTTGGACAGCAGGTTCTTGAGGATCTGCTCCAGGCGCTGTCGATCGGTGAACAGGGTGGCCGGCACCTGCGGCTCTACGGTGACGCTGAAGGCCAGCTGCTTCTGCTGCGCCAGCGGCTCGAACAGGCTGCGCAGGCCTTCGGCCATGCGGCTGATGTGGGTGGTTTCGGCGCGTACATCGAGCTTGCCGGCCTCGACCTTGGCGATGTCGAGAATGTCGTTGATCAGGTTGAGCAGGTCGTTGCCGGCCGAATAGATCGACTCGGCGAACTTGACCTGCTCGGCGCTGAGGTTGTCCTGCGGGTTCTCGGCCAGCAGCTTGGCCAGGATCAGCGAGCTGTTGAGCGGGGTGCGCAGCTCGTGGGACATGTTGGCGAGGAATTCGGACTTGTACTTGCTCGAGCGCTGCAGTTCCTCTGCACGCTCCTGCAGCTCGACCTGCACCCGGTTCAGCTCGCCGTTCTTGCGGTCCAGCGCATCGCGCTGCTCGGCCAGCGCGTCGGTACGCTCGGCCAGTTGCTCGTTGGTCTGCTCCAGCTCGGCCTGCTGCGTCTCCAGATGGGCCTGGGACTCCTTGAGCACCCGGGACTGTTCCTCGAGCTCTTCGTTGGCAGTCTTGAGCTCTTCCTGCTGCACCTGCAGCTCTTCGTTGAGCTGCTGGGTTTCGGCCAGCACTTCCTGCAGGCGCTGGCGATAGCGCGCACTCTCGATGGAGGTGCCCAGGTTGTCGGCCAACCGCTCGAGAAACTCGATGTCGCGGTCCTCCACTGCGCGCAGAAAGCCCAGCTCGACCACACCATTGACCTGGCCGTCGTTGATCGCCGGAATCACCAGCACGTTGCGCGGGCACCCCTCGCCCAGCCCGGAGCTGACCTTGAAGTAGTCCTGCGGCACCTCGTCCAGGCGCATCAGGCGACGCTGCGCCACGGCCTGGGCAAGGATGCCCTCCTGGGCGCCGACGACCTGCTCCTGCCCCTGCTGCTCGCGGGAGAAGCCGTAGCTGGCCACGCGGCGCAGGCTGCCATGCTCGTCACGCACGTACACGGCCGCCACCACGCTGCCCAGGTAATGGGCGAAGAACTGCAGGATGTTGTTGCCCAGCATCGGCAGGGTCAGTTGCCCCAGCACCTGCTCGGCCAGACGCGATTGCCCGGCGCGCTGCCAGGCCTGCTGTTCGAGGCGCTCGGCAGCGCGCTGCTGGGCCTCCAGGTTGGCCGCGTAGTTGCTGGACAGGTTGAGCAGGTCGCGGCGGCCGATGTAGGCCAGCAATGCGCTGAGCAGCACCACGAAGGCCAGGTAAAGGGAAATGGACCACTTCGTGGTGTTGCTGACCTGATCGTTGCGGGCAAGACGCAGCTGTTGCTCCATCGCGACGAAATCGTCGAACTCCTTGCGGATCTCGTCGGTCAGGCGCTTGCCCTGACCGAGCTTGATGGGCGTGCGGTAGTCGTCATTGGCGCGGCGCAGGGCGATCATGTCCTTGCCGAAGTTGTTCCAGGCGGCCTGCAGGGCTTGCAGGCGGCTCAGGCGGTCGACCTGCTGCGGGTTGTCGGCCACCAGTTCCTTGAGCGTCTCGAGTTCGGCCTGTATGCGTGGCTTGGCCACTTCATAGGGGTCGAGGAACTGCTCGTCGCCGGTGAGCAGGAACCCGCGCATGCCGGTTTCCATGTCGATGGACAGCTTGACCGCCTCGTTGGCGTTGTTGATCACCCGGTCGGTGTGGGCGACCCACTGGATGACCGACAGCAGGTAGGCAATCACGGCGACGAAAACCACCGCACTGATCAGACCGACCCCCAGGGGCAGGCCGATGTTGCGGCTCAGC
Source organism: Pseudomonas sp. VE 267-6A (assembly GCF_024126555.1). Taxonomy (NCBI): domain Bacteria; kingdom Pseudomonadati; phylum Pseudomonadota; class Gammaproteobacteria; order Pseudomonadales; family Pseudomonadaceae; genus Pseudomonas; species Pseudomonas sp. VE 267-6A. The sequence continues at coordinate 176,100 of NZ_JAMYBY010000013.1, read as the reverse complement.
AGCTTGCGAAAGCTCTGCTGATCGGTCGAGGCTGGTTGACTCATTGGAAAGGCCCGAGCAAGTAGACGAACGAAAGAGTGTGACGGATTTTCGAGCAATTGTTCCAGTTTTCCGCCAGTTCAATGCCCGCAGCGTGGCGCCGTGCCCGTGTTGGCCGGGCATCGAGCCCGTATTTGAGCCAGTGCTGCGCCAAACGTTCCCTGTTTGGCCAGAGCCCGCTATGCTCACTGGCTGGTACGTTTGACGATCCAGGGAACTAAGCACCGCGTGCTGTTTACAGATAGTGTGTCACCCATTTTCACAGGATCCTGCCATGCCCGATAATCACCCTCTTCTGGTCGTCGAAGACGACGCCATCGTGCGCATGCTGATGGTGGATGTGCTCGATGAACTGGGTTACCAGGTGGTGGAGGCCAAAGATGCCGAACAAGCGCTGCAAGTGCTGGGCAACCCGGACAAACCCCTTGCCCTGATGATGACCGATGTCGGCTTGCCCGACATGGACGGCAAGCAACTGGCGGGCAAGGCCCGCGAACTGCGGCCGCTGTTACCCATCCTGTTCGCCAGTGGCTATGCCGACAGCTTCGATGTGCCCGAGGGCATGCACATGATCGGCAAGCCGTTCAGCATCGACCAGCTGCGCGACAAGGTGACCTCGATTCTGGCCCTCTAGGCGCGCCAGCTCCCGCACCGCTGTACCTGCGGGAGCCGGCCTGCCGCCGAAGAGGCCGAAACGGGTGGCCCGGATTCTGGTTTAATACGCCTTTTTTGCCCAAAGGCCCGCCCTCCCCATGCACCCAACCGCCCTCCACGTCCTGGTCATCGGCTATGTCTGGCCCGAACCCCGCTCTTCGGCCGCCGGCGGGCACATGATGCAGCTGCTGGAGTGTTTTCTGGAGCGCGGCTGGCGCATCACCTTCAGCAGCCCCGCAGCCATCGGCGAACACAAGGCCGACCTCGCGAGCCTGGGCATCGCCGAGCAGGCCATCGAGCTGAACAACGCCAGTTTCGACCGTTTCATCGCCGACCTTGCCCCCGACGTGGTGCTGTTCGATCGCTTCATGATGGAGGAGCAGTTCGGCTGGCGCGTCGAGAAGCATTGCCCGGCGGCCCTGCGCGTGCTCGAGACCTCCGACCTGCAGAGCCTGCGCGATGCCCGTCATCAGTTGCTGCGCCGGCGCCTGGCCGAGGGCCTGGACAGCAACGACTTTCGCGCGCTGTTCAACACCTCGGGCCCCGACCTGTATCGCCAGATGGCCGGTGCCGACCTGGCCCAGCGTGAACTGGCGGCGATCTACCGCAGCGACCTGAGCCTGATGATCTCGGATGTCGAGATAGACCTGCTGGTCAATGGCTTCGGCGTGCCCGAGGCGTTGCTGCACTGGTGCCCGCTGATGCTGGCGCCGCCCACCGAAGCCTTCAGGCCGTTCGCGGAACGCGAGCACTTTCTCAGCATCGGCAACTTCCGCCACGCGCCGAACTGGGATGCGGTGCTGTGGATGAAGCACAGCCTGTGGCCGATGATCCGCCGTCGCCTGCCCAAGGCTCAGTTGCACATCTATGGTGCCTACACGCCGCCCAAGGCCACCGCGCTGCACAATGCTGCCGAAGGGTTTCACGTGATGAACTGGGCTGAGGACGCCCTGCAGGTGATGAGCGGCGCACGGGTGTGCCTGGCTCCGCTGCGCTTTGGCGCCGGCATCAAGGGCAAGCTGACCGATGCGATGCTGTGCGGCACGCCCAGCGTGACCACCCCGATTGGCGCCGAGGCCATGCACGGCGACCTGCCCTGGCCAGGCCTGGTGGCCGACACCGCCGAAGGGTTGGCCGATGCCGCGGCGCGGCTCTACAGCGAGCAACCGCGCTGGGAGCAGGCCCAGCGCGACGGGCGCCAGCTGCTGAGCGCCCGCTACGACAGGCGCTGGCACGGCCAGGCCCTGGTGCAGCGCATCGAACACACGCTGGCGCACCTGGATGAACAGCGCCTGTACAACTTCACCGGGGCCATGCTGCGCCACCATCACCACAAGAGCACCCAGTACATGGCCCAGTGGATCGAGGCCAAGAACCGGCCTAGCGGCGGCGCAGCAGATACGTGTCCATGATCCAGCCCTTGCGCGCGCGGGCCTGCTCGCGCTGAGCCAGGATCTGCGCCTTGACCTGCATCAGCGGCCCCTCGATCAGCAGCTCGTCGGCAGTGCCCAGATAGGCGCCCCAATAGATGTGCAGGTGCGGATCGTCCAGTTCGGCAAAGGCGCATTGCCCGTCCAGCATCACCACCACGTTGTCGATGCCTGACTCATCAGCCAGGCGTCGGCCCGGCAGGATATGCAGCGGCTCGCCAATACGGTTCAGTGCAATGCGGTGAGCGGCCGCCAGGGCCTGGACGCTGCTGATGCCGGGGATGACTTCAAGGCTGAACGCCGGCTGCGCCACCCGCTCCAGAATGCGCAGGGTGCTGTCGTAAAGCGTCGGCTCGCCCCACAGCAGGAACGCGCCGCATTGCCCCTCGGCAAGCTCGTCGTGCAGCAGGCGCCCATACAGCGCAGCGCGCTGGCGGTGCCAGTCCTCCACGGCACCGACGTAGTCTGCAGCCGCCGCGTCGCGTTGCGGGTCTTCGACCTGCACCAGGCGATAGGGCCGGGTGACGTGGCGCTCCAGCAGCTCCTTGCGCAGGCGCAGCAGGTCGTCCTTGGCGGCGCCCTTGTCCAGCACGAAGAACACGTCGGCGCGGTTCAGGCTGTCGATGGCTTCGAGGGTGATCTGCCGGGGGTTGCCCGGGCCTATTCCAATCAGCAGCAGGTGTTTCATCGCAAGCTCTCCCAGGGGCGCGCGGCCATTGTCGACCGGCCCGCGCCACTTGGCAAAGCCTGCGCCTACAGTACGGAGAAGTTGTAGCTGACGATCACCCGGGTCTCATCCATGTCGCGGGCGAATTTCTCGTAGTTGCTGCGGTAGGTGGAGTTGCGCAGGCGCACGCTGACGTCCTTGAAGGTGCCGCTCTGCACCTGGTACTTGAGTTCGCTGTCCCGCTCCCATTCCTTGCCCTGTGCCGGGCTGCCCGGCACCTTGACGTGATCGCCGCTGATGTAGCGGCTCAGGAAGCTCAGGCCTTCGAGCCCTACTGCCTTGAAGTCGTAGTCGTAGCGCACCTGCCAGGACCGCTCCTGGGCCGCAGCGAAGTCGTTGACCTGGGCGTAGTTGACCAGGTAGGGGTTGCTGCCATCGAGGTACGGCATGGCGTTCTCGCCGTACATGCGCTGCCAGCCGGCGCTGAGCTTGTGCCCGCCCAGGCTGTAGCCAAGCATGGCGCTGAAGGCGCGGTGGTCGATGTCGCCGGCACGGGCACGACCGATGTCGTCGCTCTTGATCAGGCGCAGGTCGGCCGAGAGGCGGCCCACGCTCAAGGGCTGGCTGGCCACCAGCCCGAGGAAATGCTGGCGATAGATGTTTTCGAGCTTGGCCACCTGGTACTGCGCGCTCAGGCGCTCGTTGAAGCGGTACTCCAGCCCGGCCGTGTCGAAGTGGTCGGCGCGGGTGTCGCAGGCATAGCGCTTGTTCTTGCAGTGCACGCGGATATCTTGCTGGTCGGTCGAATCGCGGGCAGTGTACTTGTCGAGCCGCGCGGCGCTGAAGGTGAGGTTGTCGACCTCTCTGGACGTCAGCATCGCGCCATGGAACATGGTGGGCAACAGGCGCCCGTCGTTGTACTTGAGCAGCGGCATGTCCGGCAGCATGGCACCGTATTTCAATACGGTCTGCGAGTAACGCACCTTGCCGGCCACACCCAGTTTTGCGTACTGATCGGCCGAATGGCGCGGGTTGTGGCCGCTGGACGGGAGCAGCCCGCTGTTGCTGTCGGCCGGGCTGGAATCGAGTTTGAAACCCAGCATGCCCAGCGCATCGATACCAAAGCCCACGGTGCCCTGGGTATACCCGGACTGCGCGTTGAGTATGAAACCCTGCGCCCACTCTTCACGTTTCGACGCGCCCTGGGAGGAGGCGGTGTGACCGTCACGAAAGTCACGATTGAAATACACATTGCGCGCCTCGATGTTGACACTGCTGTCTTGCAGGAAACCACTGGCCTGGGCCGAAACAGTAACGAAGGACAACAACGCGCCGACCACCGGGCGTTGGGCAATGAAGGGAGTTGGGGCACGCATGAAAAGCAGTATCCAGAACGAAGGGCAAGGTATCCATCAGCCCCGACGGGGCTGGGCAAGGGCCGCTGCACACAACTAGGCAGCGACCGCTTATTATCTCCAAAGCGCTCTGGCACGGGCCATTGGACCATGGTCTAGAACAGATGCCGATGCGGTAATTAATTCTTTAGTGTGGCGAGCACTGTGCAATAAGAAAGTTCCGTAGTGTGTTGTCGTAAAAGTTTGATGTTTATCGCAGGGCGATTGACTACACTCTTTTTACTGTGTTGTTTGTTTTCTACCCGGTGACGCGGCATCAATAGCGGCCTCAAGCGGTTGCGCCGCGCACGGCCCTTACCGACCAACAGGAGAGATGACAGTGTCCAGACTTGCAGAGTTTCGTGCTGCCGAAAAAGCCCTTCAGGAACAGCTTGCTCAACTGGAGGCACTGAAAAAAGACGCCGGCCTCAAACGGGAAATCGAATTCGAGCAGAAACTTGTCAGCCTGATGAAAACCTATGACAAGGGCTTGCGCGACATCATCAATATTCTCGACCCGGCGGCCACTACGCGCCGGCCTGCCAGCGCGCCCAAACAACGCCGTGCGCGCGTGGTGAAAGTCTATGAAAATCCGCATACCGGCGAGCTGATCGAAACCAAGGGCGGCAATCACCACGGCCTCAAGGCATGGAAGCAGGAGTACGGCGCACAGACAGTCGACAGCTGGTTGCGCAAGTGAAACAGTACTTCACACTTTTTTCACATGTACTGGCTCAGGATGAAGACTGCTAAAGGATTAGCGCCCCATACGCCCGCTTCGGCGGGCTTCTAATTCTTGCGCCCCGTCAGGCCTGGCCGACGGGGCGCAAACCGTTTGCGCAATCGCTTCAGTTCCGTATCATTGCTCCCTGACTGTTTTGCTGGCGCGCCAAGCGCCGGCCCTATCTGCGGAGTGCCCATGAGCCTGCAAAACCTCGACACCCTCCCCGGCGTCACCGCGCAACCGGATGCCGCGACCCACAACTTCGTGTTCAACCACACCATGCTGCGGGTCAAGGACGTCGCCAAGTCCCTGGACTTCTACACCCGCGTTCTGGGCTTCAGCCTCGTGGAAAAACGCGACTTCCCGGAAGCCGAATTCAGCCTGTACTTCCTGGCGCTGGTGGACAAGGCGCAGATTCCGGCCGACCCGGCCAAGCGTACCGAGTGGATGAAGTCGATCCCGGGCATCCTCGAGCTGACCCACAACCACGGCACCGAAAACGATCCCGCGTTCGCCTACCACAACGGCAACACCGACCCGCGCGGTTTCGGCCATATCTGCATTGCCGTACCGGACATCCGCGCGGCCTGCGAGCGCTTCGAACAGCTAGGCGTGAACTTCCAGAAGCGCCTGAGCGACGGGCGCATGAAGCACCTGGCCTTCATCAAGGACCCGGACGATTACTGGGTAGAGATCATCCAGCCGACCGAGTTCTGACAGCGGCCCCGGGGGCGCGCTCGTCGGCGCGCCGCCCCGGCGCACCTGGCTGTGGTATACCGGAGCTGATACCGGTTGAAGCCACCACAGCGAGGTAGCGCTCATGCACACCCTTGAATGTGTCCACCGCAACTACACGGTCACGGCAAACGTGGTTCCGCATGCCGGCATTCCCCTGCCGTTCGAAGTCGGATGCCGCATCACCTCCCCAGACAAGCACAGCACCCGGCGATTGTGTGCCCACGCGCCTCTGTTTCTGGCCGACCTGGAAAACGCCCAGCGCGCGTCGATTGCACTGGGCAAGTCGCTGGTCGACCAGCAACTGGACAAGGGCCGGTCGCTGTTCGAATAGGCCACGCAAAAGCCCTGACAGGCTGACCTGTCAGGGCTTTTGCGTTGTTGCACCGTCACGGGCCGGCAAGGCCGGCGATGCGCCTCAGGCCGGAGCGCTGGTACGGATCAGGTGGTCGAACGCTGCCAGCGATGCCTTGGCCCCCTCACCCACCGCGATCACGATCTGTTTGTAGGGCACCGTGGTCACGTCACCGGCGGCAAACACGCCCGGCACGCTGGTCTGGCCCCGCGCATCGACAATGATCTCGCCACGGGGCGACAGCTCGAGGGTGCCCTTGAGCCAATCGGTGTTGGGCAGCAGGCCGATCTGGACGAAGATCCCTTCCAGCGCGATGTCATGCTGCACGTCGCTGTTGCGGTCCTTGTAGCGCAGCCCGTTGACCTTCTGGCCGTCGCCCAGCACTTCGGTGGTCAAGGCGCTGGTGATCACGGTCACGTTGGCCAGGCTGTGCAGCTTGCGCTGCAGCACCGCGTCGGCACGCAACTGGCTGTCGAACTCGATCAGCGTGACATGGGCGACGATGCCGGCCAGGTCGATGGCCGCCTCCACGCCGGAGTTGCCACCACCGATCACCGCCACACGCTTGCCCTTGAACAGCGGGCCGTCGCAGTGCGGGCAGTAGGCCACGCCACGGCTGCGGTACTCCTTTTCGCCCGGCACGTTCATCTCGCGCCAGCGTGCGCCGGTGGCCAGGATCACGGTCTTGGCCTTGAGCGTGGCACCGTTGGCCATGCGCACCTGGTGCAGCGCGCCGTCCTGGCCCGGCACCAGCGCATCGGCGCGCTGCAGGTTCATGATGTCGACGTCGTACTGCTTGACGTGCTCTTCCAGCGCCGTGGCCAGCTTCGGCCCTTCGGTCTCCTGCACGGAGATGAAGTTCTCGATGGCCATGGTGTCCAGCACCTGCCCGCCGAAGCGCTCGGCAGCCACGCCGGTGCGAATGCCCTTGCGGGCCGCGTAGATCGCTGCTGCCGCGCCTGCCGGCCCACCACCGACCACCAGCACGTCGAAGGCGTCCTTGGCATTGAGTTTCTCGGCCTGGCGCTCGCTGGTGCCGGTGTCGAGCTTGGCGACGATCTCCTCCAGGCCCATGCGGCCCTGGCCGAACACTTCGCCATTGAGGTAGACGCTTGGCACTGCCATCACCTGGCGTGCCTCGACTTCGGCCTGGAACAGCGCGCCGTCGATGGCCACATGGCGCACGTTGGGGTTGAGTACCGCCATCAGGTTCAGCGCCTGCACCACGTCCGGGCAGTTCTGGCACGACAGCGAGAAGTAGGTTTCGAAGTTGAACTCACCCTTGAGCCCGGCGACCTGTTCGATCAGCTCGGCGCTCGCCTTGGAGGGGTGGCCACCGACTTGCAGCAGCGCCAGCACCAGCGAGGTGAATTCGTGGCCCATGGGGATGCCGGCAAAGCGCAGGCTGATATCGCCCCCCGGGCGATTGAGCGAGAACGACGGGCGACGGGCGTCGGCACCGTCCTCGCGCAAGGTAATCAGATCCGACAGGCTGGCGATTTCCCGCAGCAGGTCGTGCATTTCACGGGACTTCGCGCCGTCGTCGAGGGAGGCAACGATCTCGATCGGCTGGGTGACCCGCTCCAGGTAGGCTTTCAACTGAGTTTTAAGCGTGGCGTCCAACATACGGGCGATTCCTTTTCAAACGGTAGAAAAAACAACGCCCGGGCAGAGTCGCCCGGGCGTTTTGCGGGGCGGGACAGACTTCAGGTGCGGTGGCCCGCCCTCGGCTGGTTCACGGTCTTAGATCTTGCCGACCAGGTCCAGCGAAGGCGCCAGGGTAGCTTCGCCTTCTTTCCACTTGGCCGGGCAGACTTCGCCTGGGTGGGCAGCGACGTACTGGGCAGCCTTGACCTTGCGCAGCAGCTCGCTGGCATCACGGCCTACACCGCCGTCGTTGAGTTCGACGATCTTGATCTGGCCTTCAGGGTTGATCACGAAGGTACCGCGGTCGGCCAGGCCGGCTTCTTCGATCAGCACGTCGAAGTTGCGCGAGATGACGTGGGTCGGGTCACCGATCAGCGGGTACTGGATCTTGCCGATGGTTTCCGAGGTGTCGTGCCAGGCTTTGTGGGTGAAGTGGGTGTCGGTCGACACACCGTAGATTTCCACGCCCAGCTTCTTGAATTCAGCGTAGTTGTCGGCCAGGTCGCCCAGTTCGGTCGGGCAGACGAAGGTGAAGTCGGCCGGGTAGAAGAACACCACGGACCACTTGCCCTTCAGGTCGGCTTCGGAAACAGGGACGAATTCGCCGTTGTGGTAGGCAGTAGCGTTGAACGGTTTGACCTGGCTGTTGATGATAGGCATCGGTGACTCTCCTCAGGGTTGAAAAACTTGATGGGAGAATCCTAACCATTCATCGCCGATAGCGCTCATTGGCAAAGCTGATGCTGGTGATTGGTTTTGGCTATAAAGCTCAGTTCAGATAGACGATTTATGTTGATGCGATCGCGGGCCAAGCCCGCTCCCACAAAGACCGTTGCAATCGCTGTGGGAGCGGGCTTGACCCGCGCTGGAGGCACCGCTTAGCGCGTAGGCGTACGCAGCGTCACGAACTCCTCCGCGGCTGTCGGGTGCACACCGATGGTTTCGTCGAACTGTTGCTTGGTCGCCCCGGCCTTGAGCGCGATGCCCAGGCCCTGGATGATCTCGCCGGCATCCGGCCCGACCATGTGACAGCCCAGCACGCGGTCGGTGTCGGCATCGACCACCAGTTTCATCAGGGTCTTCTCCTGCACGTCGGTGAGGGTCAGTTTCATTGGCCGGAAGCGGCTTTCGAAGATCTGCACCTTGTGCCCCGCCTCCAGCGCCTGCTCCTCGGTCAGGCCCACGGTGCCGATCGGCGGCTGACTGAACACCGCCGTCGGGATGTTCTGGTAATCCACCGGGCGATACTGCTCCGGCTTGAACAGGCGCCGCGCCACGGCCATGCCTTCGGCCAGGGCCACCGGAGTGAGCTGCACGCGGCCGATCACATCGCCAATGGCCAGGATCGACGGCTCGTCGGTCTGGTACTGGTCATCGACCTGCACGTAGCCGCGCTTGTCCAGTTGCACTTCGGTGTTCTCAAGCCCCAGGTTATCGAGCATGGGGCGCCGGCCGGTGGCGTAGAACACGCAGTCGGCAATCAGCTCGCGACCATCCTTGAGGGTCGCCTTGAGGCTGCCATCGGGCTGCTGGTCGATACGCTGGATATCGCTGTTGAACTGCAGGTCGAGACCGCGTTTTTCCAGCTCTTCCTTCAGGTGCGTACGCACTGCGCCATCGAAGCCGCGCAGGAACAGGTCGCCCCGGTAGAGCAAGCTGGTCTTGGCGCCCAGCCCCTGGAAGATTCCGGCGAACTCCACCGCGATGTAACCCCCCCCCACCACCAGCACACGCTTGGGCAAGGTCTTGAGGTAGAACGCCTCGTTGGAACTGATGGCCAGCTCGCGCCCGGGGATGTCCGGAATCTGTGGCCAGCCGCCGGTGGCGATCAGGATGTTCTTCGCGCTGTAGCGCGTGCCGTCCACCTCGACCTCATGGGGCCCGGTGAGGCGGCCGTGGCCTTCGAGCAGGGTCACGCCACTGTTGACCAGCAGGTTGCGGTAGATGCCGTTGAGCCGCTCGATTTCACGGTTCTTGTTGGCGATCAGCTGTGCCCAGTCGAACTGTGCATCTTCCAGCGACCAGCCGTAGCCTGCCGCCTGCTCGAAGTCATCGGCAAAGTGCGCGCCGTACACCAGCAGTTTTTTCGGCACGCAGCCGACGTTGACACACGTGCCGCCCAGGTAGCGGCTTTCGACCACCGCCACTTTTGCGCCGAAACCGGCAGCAAAACGTGCTGCACGCACACCGCCGGAACCGGCGCCAATCACGAACAGATCAAAATCGTAGGCCATATCAGTCTCCTTGGCAGGCCGCCAGCATACCGCCAGCCAGGCCCATAAACAAAAAAGCCACCCGAAGGTGGCTTTGTGACGCAACCGACCGAGTGAACTCAGTAGGCCTTGCCGGTCTTGTAGAAGTTTTCGAAGCAGAAGTTGGTCGCGTCGATGTAACCCTCGGCGCCACCGCAGTCGAAACGCTTGCCCTTGAACTTGTAGGCAATCACGCAGCCGTCCTGGGCCTGCTTCATCAGGGCGTCGGTGATCTGGATTTCACCGCCCTTGCCCGGCTCGGTCTCTTCGATCAGCTTGAAGATGTCCGGGGTCATGATGTAGCGGCCGATGATCGCCAGGTTCGACGGGGCGTCTTCCGGCTTTGGCTTCTCGACCATGTTGCGTACACGGTACAGGTCGTCGCCGATCAGGTCGCCGGCGATCACGCCATACTTGCTGGTTTCCTGCGGGTCGACTTCCATGATCGCAACGATGGTGCAGCGGTACTGCTTGTACAGCTTGACCATCTGCTTGAGCACGCCGTCACCGTCGAGGTTGACGCACAGGTCGTCGGCCAGCACCACGGCGAACGGCTCGTCACCGATCAGCGGGCGACCGGTCAGGATAGCGTGGCCCAGGCCTTTCATTTCGGTCTGGCGGGTGTAGGAGAACGAGCACTCGTCGAGCAGGCGACGAATACCGACCAGGTACTTTTCCTTGTCGGTGCCCTTGATCTGGTTTTCCAGCTCGTAGCTGATGTCGAAATGGTCTTCCAGAGCGCGCTTGCCGCGGCCGGTGACAATGGAGATTTCGTTCAACCCAGCGTCCAGCGCTTCTTCAACGCCGTACTGGATCAGTGGCTTGTTCACCACTGGCAGCATTTCCTTTGGCATGGCTTTGGTTGCTGGCAGGAAGCGGGTGCCGTAACCGGCTGCCGGGAACAAGCATTTCTTGATCATAAACGTCCTTAACAAGGGGCTGTGCAGTACGAAATTCGGCGCAGTCTAATCAGGCGGCGATGCGCTTACAATGCCCCCGTGGCCCGGCCGAATGAATGATAGAGAAAAACTCAGTGTAGATAGTTCCCGCAGGTTGCAAATAATCCGCGTATCCAGGCCCGCAGGCAGGCCTGGATACGCGGATGGGCGAGCGTTCTAGCCGCCTGTGCCCTGCCCGATCAGCACCCCGTCGACCTTCTGGCCATAGAGGTTGACGCCGTCATTGGCGTGGAACTTGAGCCGGGTTTTTTCCACCGAGCCTTCGACCAGGCGCGGGTCCTGAGGGCGCTCATGCGCGTTGATGAAGGCCGCCACGTCCCAGGCCTGCTGGTCGGTCAGCGTGCCTGGCTTGCCCAGCGGCATGTTGTGCTTGATGAACGAGGCCGCCGTGTTGATGCGGTGCATGCCGGCACCCCAGTTGTAGGAGTCCTTGCCCCACAGCGGTGGCATCACATAGTCCTTGGCCACCTTCTGGCCCTGGCCGCTGTCGCCGTGGCAGATGGCGCACTGCTGCTGATACACCTGGGCACCGCGCTTGATGTCATAGCCCTGCGCAGGCTTGTCGACCTCCGGGTAGCCACGCCCCGGTGTCTCGACGCCGATCGGTGCCTTGCTCGCCAGCCAGTAGGCATACACCGACAACGCCGTCATCTCGGGGCTGTCGGCCGCCGGCGGCTTGCCGTTCATGCTGAACTGGAAGCAGCCCTGGATACGCTCGGCAAAGGTGTTGACCTTGTCGTTTTTCTTGCGATAGGCAGGGTACATCGGGTAAGCCCCCCACAGCGGCGCCGAATGCGCCAGCCGCCCCTGATCCAGGTGGCAGTTGCTGCAGTTCAGGCCGTTGCCAACATACTCGGGGGCCAGGCGCTTGGTGTCGACGAACAGCGCATAGCCGTCGCGCACCATCTTGCCGAAGGCGTTGTCGGGCAACTCGCTTTCGGCGGGGGGCTTGAAGCTGGCAGGCGTGCTGGCCGGCGCCACCTTCAGTTGCGACTGGTCTTCCATGGCGATCGGGGCCGCCTGAACGCCGCCCATGAACAGGGTCAGGGTAGTGAGTAGCAAGCGATTCATTGGGCGGCCTCCTGGCTGGCGCGGGTGGCAAAGTATTCAGCCAGCGCCTTGACCTCGGTATCGGTCAGGGCTTTGGCGACACCGACCATCAACTGGTTAGGGTCGTTGCTGCGCCGGCCGTCGCGCCATGCGTCAAGTTGCCCGGCCAGGTAGCTGGCAGGCTGGTGGGCCAATGGCGGAAAGTGCTCGCCTACCCCCACACCACCCGGCCCGTGACATTGCACGCACCCGGGGATGCCTCGGCTCCAGTCGCCGTAAAGCGCCAGCGACTCGACCGGGTCGGTTGCCATCTGCTGGCGACGGGTATCAGGGGTGGGCGGTACCGGCATTGCCGCCAGCGTGGCGCTGATGGCGCTGATCTCGGCGTCGCTCAGGGCCTTGGCCAGCGGCTCCATGATCGGCTGCTTGCGGCTGCCGTCACGAAAGTCCTTGAGCTGTTTGCTCACATAGGCGGCCGGCAGGCCAGCCAGGCGTGGGAAGCCGGCGGCGGCCATGCCCAGGCCATCGGGGCCATGGCAGCTCATGCAGGCCATGGCAGAGGGGTTCTCCCCTCCCTGGGTGAATATCTTCTGGCCATCGGCGGCAGTGGCGGCTTGCATTGAAAGCAACAGCAGGCTGCCTATCAGGATTCGATCCAGTGGGATCATCACGGACTCCATTTTTCTTGTTATAAGCTTAGACTTATAAAATATAAGCCTACCGATACTAGGCCTATCCGGCCAGCGCTACAACGCGGGCAGGCACAGAAAAATGCAGGGACAACCACTGAATCGTTTAAACGCGGCTCACGCAATCACTTGGAGATGCACACGCTCACAGCCGCTTTGACATCCCCCGGGCGCAGGGGAAAATTGCTCAACCGCTCATGCAACTTGACCGCGCTGCCACTCGAGCGCTCGCTGATCTCCAGCACTGCAGCCGGGGACTTGTCCGAGAGCTTCTGCGGAACCACCACGCGCAGGCCGCTACCCCGCTCCTCGATGGTCAGCGGGCCACGGCTATCAGCCAGTTTTTGCTGAACGCAGGTGGCAAACTCGCGTGGCGACTTGCCCGAGATCACGCTCATGGTCTCGGGGCTCTGTTCGATTTCGGCTACATTGGCACAACCGGTCAGCGCAACTGCCAGCGCTGGTACAACCCATTTCATCGGTACCCCTCCATAAAAAACCGTTGGACCATGGCCAGGCCGATTTGCTCCCTGGATTGGCAGTTTTATCTCTGGCCTTGGCACTCAGCCCCACAGTGTAACCCGACATCGTGCTATCGTTTTGATTTGCCAAAAGATCCCTTGCGGAGAGCGACATGAAATTCGTACACCAGCGCGAGCACCTCAATGAAGACGACATCGTCGTCATCCACTGCTCCCAGCGCTGCAATATCCGCCTGATGAACGATGCCAACTTCCGCAGCTTCAAGAATGGCGGCCGGCATACCTATCACGGCGGCGCCTTCGTCGACTTCCCGGCGAAGATCACCGTGCCCAGCGACGGCTTCTGGAACATCACCATCGACACCGTCGGCCCGCGTGCCCTGTCGGCGGTAAGCAAGCCGACCTTCACCCACACGATCAAGATCATCCGCCGTTCGTCGTCGAAGCTGAGATAACCCCATGAGCGAAAACATCAAGTACGTCATCAAGTACAACCTCGGCGGCGAGCGTCGTTTCGACTTCGCCGTGCTCAGCAGCACGGCGCCACAGCAGGTCGAGGAAGCCTTGCGCAAACTGCACGGCGAAGACTTCAGCAAGATCACCGACATCAAGGTAAGCAAGGCGCTGTAACCCACGCCCACACAAGGAGCCCCGCGATGAGCCAATGGCCGGACCCACGTATCCTCGACCTGCTCGGTATCGAGTTGCCCATCATCCAGTCACCGATGGCGGGCGCCACGGGGTCGGCCATGGCCATCGCGGTCAGTAACGCCGGGGGGCTGGGCTCGCTGCCATGCGCGATGCTCACCCCCGAGCAGATACGCCAGGAGATCGCGACCTTCAGCCAGGCCAGTCGCGGCCCGCTCAACCTCAATTTCTTCTGCCATCGGCCACCCGCCACCGATGGCGAACGTGCAATCCGCTGGAAGCAGGCACTCAAGCCGTACTACGAAGAAGTGGGTGCCGACTTCGGCGCCACCACCCCGGTCTCCAATCGCGCGCCCTTCGACGAAGCGGGCTGTGCCTTGGTGGAAGACTGCAAGCCTGCAGTGGTGAGCTTTCACTTCGGCCTGCCTGCGCCCGAGCTGCTGGCGCGGGTCAAGGCCAGCGGGGCCAAGGTACTGTCCAGTGCCACCACGGTCGAGGAAGCACGCTGGCTCGAAGCCCATGGCTGCGACGCGATCATCGCCATGGGCTATGAAGCAGGTGGGCACCGCGGCATGTTCCTGAGCGATGACCTCACCACCCAGATCGGCACCCTGGCGCTGGTGCCCCAGGTGGCCGATGCGGTCAAGGTTCCGGTGATCGCGGCTGGCGGCATCGGCGATGCCCGCGGTGTTGTGGCGGCCTTCGCACTGGGCGCCTCGGCCGTTCAGGTGGGCACCGCCTACCTGTTCTGCCCCGAGGCCAAGGTGTCGGCCGCGCATCGCCAGGCACTGCACAGCGCACAGGCCAGCGATACCGCGCTCACCAACCTGTTTACCGGGCGCCCGGCACGCGGCATCAATACCCGCATCATGCGTGAGTTGGGCCCGATGAGCCCCCTGGCCCCTGCCTTCCCCCTGGCCGGCGGCGCCTTGATGCCCCTTCGCGCCATCAGCGAGCCGCAGGGCAACAGCGATTTCAGCAACCTGTGGGCCGGCCAGGCGCTGCGCCTTGGCCAAGCCCTGCCGGCAGCCGAACTGACGCGCCAACTGGCAGAAAAGGCGCTGGCATTGATGTCACGGTAAAACAGATCTTTCCGTTTGTCGGGCAATCGCTATATATTCCAATGCATAACGATTACCTCATGCACATGGAGCTGTTTGATGAGAATGCGCGCCCCTCGTTTTGCCCTGACCGCCGTATTCGGCATGCTGACCCTCAACAGCGCCTGGGCCGATGAAGTCCAGGTGGCCGTCGCGGCCAACTTCACCGCGCCCATCCAGGCTATTGCCAAGGATTTCGAAAAGGACACCGGCCACAAGCTGGTCGCCTCCTTCGGCGCTACCGGGCAGTTCTACGCGCAGATCAAGAATGGCGCGCCCTTCGAGGTGTTCCTGTCGGCCGACGACACCACCCCCGAAAAACTCGAGAACGAAGGCGAAACCGTCAAGGGCTCGCGCTTTACCTACGCCATCGGCACCCTCGCGCTGTGGTCGCCCAAAGCGGGCTATGTGGATGACAAGGGCGAAGTCCTGAAGAAAAACGACTACAAGCACCTGTCCATCGCCAACCCCAAGGCCGCGCCCTACGGCCTGGCCGCCACGCAGGTACTGGCCAAGCTGAACCTGACCGAGGCCACCAAGGGCAAGTTGGTCGAAGGCCAGAACATCACCCAGGCGTTCCAGTTCGTTTCCACCGGCAACGCCGAGCTGGGCTTCGTGGCGCTGTCGCAGATCTACAAGGACGGCAAGGTCAGCAACGGCTCGGCCTGGATCGTGCCGGCCAACCTGCACGACCCGATCAAACAGGACGCTGTGATTCTCAACAAGGGCAAGGACAACGCCGCCGCCAAGGCGCTGGTCGATTACCTCAAGGGCCCCAAGGCCGCTGAAGTGATCAAGTCGTACGGCTACGAACTCTGATGCCACTGGACGCCAGCGACCTGGGCGCCATCTGGCTGACGTTCAAGCTGGCGTCGCTGACTACCCTGATCCTGCTGCTGATCGGCACCCCGATCGCCTGGTGGCTGGCGCGCACGCGCTCCTGGCTGCGCGGGCCGATCGGGGCGATCGTGGCCCTGCCCCTGGTGTTGCCGCCCACGGTGATCGGCTTCTATCTGCTGATCGCCCTGGGACCCCACGGCTGGCTTGGCCAGGCCACCCAGGCGCTGGGCCTGGGCACCGTGGTGTTCAGTTTCACAGGCCTGGTGATCGGGTCGGTGGTGTACTCGATGCCGTTCGTGGTGCAACCGCTGCAAAACGCGTTCAGCGCCATTGGCGAGCGCCCGCTGGAGGTGGCTGCCACCTTGCGCGCCAGCCCGTGGGACTGCTTTTTCAGCGTGGTGCTGCCCCTGGCCCGCCCTGGCTTCATTACCGCGAGCATCCTGGGCTTTGCCCACACCGTCGGCGAGTTCGGCGTGGTGCTGATGATCGGCGGCAATATTCCCGACAAGACCCGCGTGGTTTCCGTGCAGATCTTCGACCATGTCGAGGCTATGGAGTACATGCAGGCCCACTGGCTGGCCGGCGCCATGCTGGTGTTCTCGTTCCTGGTGCTGCTGGCGCTGTACGCCAGCCGCCGCGGCAAGCCGGCCTGGAGCTGACCGATGAGTGCATTGATCCAGGCCCGGTTGCAGGTGGCCTTCGACGATTTCCGGCTGGATGTCGACCTGCAACTGCCCGGGCGCGGTGTCAGCGCCCTGTTCGGCCATTCGGGCTCGGGCAAGACCACCTGCCTGCGCTGCCTGGCAGGCCTGGAGCGGGCCGACCAGGCCTACATCGAGGTCAATGGCGAGGTCTGGCAGGATTCCGCACGCCAGTACTTCATGCCGCCCCACCAACGCCCCATCGGCTACGTGTTCCAGGAAGCCAGCCTGTTCCCCCACCTGAGCGTGAAGAACAACCTGATCTTCGGCTGGCGACGCATCGCCCAGCACCAGCGCCAGGTCGGCCTGGAGCACGCCTGCGAGCTGCTGGGCATCAGCCACCTGCTCGCGCGCAAGCCGGACACCCTGTCGGGCGGTGAACGACAGCGCGTGGGGATCGCCCGTGCGCTGCTCACCAGCCCCAAGGTGCTGCTGATGGACGAACCCCTGGCAGCCCTGGACGGCCCGCGCAAACGCGAGATCCTGCCGTACCTGGAGCGCCTGCACGACCAGTTGCAGATCCCGCTGATCTACGTCAGCCATGCGCAGGACGAAGTGGCGCGCCTGGCCGATCACCTGGTGCTGCTCGAACAGGGCAAGGTGCAGGCCAGCGGGCCGATCAGCCAGACCCTGGCCCGCCTGGACCTGCCGCTGGCCCTGCAGGAGGACGCCGGGGTGGTCATCGAGGGCGAGGTGGACGCCCACGACGCGGCCTACCAGTTGCTGGACCTGAAACTGCCGGGCAGCGACCTCAGGTTGCGCCTCACCCACGAGGCGCTGGCCCCGGGGGCGCGCCTGCGGGTCAAGGTCCAGGCACGCGACGTGAGCCTGAGCCTGGCCGACGACAGCCGTTCGAGCATTCTCAACCGCCTGCCGGTGCGCGTGTGCGCGCTGCGCGCCGGTGACAACCCGGCGCAGATGCTGGTGAGCCTGGACGCCGATGGCACAGCCCTGCTGGCGCGGGTGACGCGCTACTCGAGCGACCAGCTGGGGCTGCACGAAGGCCAGCAGTTGTGGGCGCAGATAAAATCGGTGGCATTGCTGGGCTAACTTGCGCGAACGGCTGCTGTCCATCGTCAGAGCCCCTACGCGAGCGCCCAGCATGAGTGTCGACCTGCCCCCTTTGCCCAGTGGCCTGCATTACGTGGATGACAGCCGCCCCGGTTTCCATCGGCGCCTGCTGCGCAAGCACTTTGCCTATTTCGACGCCCACGGCCAGCGCATCACCGCACCGGATACCCTGGCCCGCATCAAGGCGCTGGCCATACCGCCGGCCTATACCGATGTATGGATCTGCGCCGACCCGCGCGGCCACCTGCAAGCCACCGGACGCGACGCACGTGGTCGCAAGCAGTACCGCTATCACCCCGACTGGCGCGAACTGCGCGACAGCCACAAGTACGACCGCATGCTGGCCTTCGCCAAACGCCTGCCGCGGCTGCGCAAGCAACTCGACGAGCACCTGGCGCGGCCAGGCCTGGACCGCGAAAAGGTCATGGCACTGGTGGTCAGCCTGCTCGACAACACGCTGATCCGCGTGGGCAACCGTCAGTATGCCCGCGACAACCGCTCCTACGGGCTGACCACGCTGCGCACTCGCCATGTGCAGGTCGAAGGCAGCGCGATACGGTTTCGCTTTCGCGGCAAGAGCGGCATCGAGCACCAGGTGACCCTCAAGGACCGGCGCCTGGCACGCATCGTCAAGCGCTGCCTGGAACTGCCGGGCCAGGACCTGTTCCAGTGGCAGGACGCGCTGGGGCAATGTCACACCGTCGGTTCGGCGGACGTGAACGCCTACCTGCAGCAATTGACCGGTGCCGACTTCACCGCCAAGGACTATCGCACCTGGGCCGGCAGCGCGCTGGCGCTGGAGTTGCTGCGCGAGCTGCAATGGCAACCGGAAACCGAAGCGCGCCGACAGATCGTGGCCATGCTCAAGCAGGTGGCGTCGCGACTGGGCAATACCCCCGCCGTATGCCGGCGCAGCTATGTGCACCCGGCGCTGCTGGAGCGCTTCGTGCTGGGCGAGCTCCACGCGCTGCCACGGCCACGGGCGCGCCAGCGCATGGAGCTGGCCGAGGTGGCCCTGGCACGTTTTCTCATGACATTGAATGCATGTGATACGAATGAAAATCATTAACTAGCACATTAAATAACCCTACTTTTTAAACGCCGCCGTTCCATAGAAAAAAGACATATCCCCCATCAGGCAGAGAAATTTCCCATATGCGTTGAAGCCCCCTATGCTTGCGTCCATGGGCGATACCGGTTGTGCGTAATTGCCCATCTGCCCAATCGGAACCTGTGACTAAAGACCTCAACAGAATCTTGTGCTCGGGGAATTAATTTCCATCGAATGCGTCTTTAATGAAGGGAAAGACGGCTGTGCCACCGCGCACACCCGGCCTGTGCAGCTACCGCCTGCAAGGCATTCAAAGTTACCAAGGAGAAGTACATGCTGATACTCACCCGCAAAGTTGGCGAAAGCATCGTCATCAATGATGACATCAAGGTCACCATTCTAGGGGTCAAGGGGATGCAAGTGAGGATCGGCATCGATGCACCCAAAGATGTCCAGGTGCACCGTGAAGAGATTTACAAGCGCATTCAAGCCGGCAGCCCGGCGCCGGAGAAGGGGGATGATCATCAGTAACCAGGGCTAATCGAGTCGCACGGATGCGCTTGGTCCCGGCAACACGGTTCACTGAAGCTCTGGCGTATCCCGCCCGGCCTCCGCCACACCGATGAATGCCCTGACCCTGGCCACCATGCTGGCAGTATCGAACGGCTTGTCGAACACTGCAGAAAACAGGTCAGGTATGGCTTTGCCGATACTTGCCTGGGCCCCGCTCATGAGAATGACCGGTAGGTCCGCAAACTGCGCATTGCTGCGAATCGCTTTGGCCAACTCCTCGCCATTCATTATCGGCATCATGTAGTCGGTGATGACCAGGTCGATTCGCACCTTCTCCAGCACGTCCAGGGCCGTCTTGCCATTGGGCGCCTTCTCGACCTTGTAGCCGGCGTCCTCCAGGGCATACCCCAGGATATCGGCGATCACATACTCGTCGTCCACGACCAGAATCGTGCTCATGGCTGCCAGCCCAGGGCTTTCATGCCCCTTGCGCCGATGAAGCGGTGCCCGACATCACCGCGCTCGCCTGAACGAACGCCTTGTCGAGCTCGATGCCTGTCGAACGGATGACCAGCTCCAGCAGGGCCGGATCGTATTCACTGTCGCGCACCTTGAGGATCGACAGCAAGCGTTTGAGCTCGGCGTCCAGCTCGACGAAACGCATCAGGAACAGGTTGTCGACGATCGACGACAGCTCCGACGCGGGTGCGTTGATTTCAGAGCCGAACAGGTCGCGCATCTCCCAGGTCGCCAACACCGTCACATCCTCGGCACGCAGCTCGCCCATCAGCGCACGGAAGAACTCGTTGAGCCGCCCCTGGTTGGTGGCCAGCCGGGCAAACGCGCCCAGGCTGTCGATCAGCACCCGTTTGATGCGGTGCTTGCGTACATGGCTGAGCAAACGGGCGCCCACGCCATCGAGCAACCCTTCGGTAGTGGGCTGCCACGCCAGGTGCACCGCCCCGCTTTTCTCCAGTGCCGGCAGATCGATACCGATGGCCTTGGCCTTGATGCGCAAGCGCTGCGGGGTCTCGTAGAAGCCGAAATGCAGGCCCGGCTCGGCCACTGTGGCACCGGCCAGAAAACTCAGGCCCAGGGAGGTCTTGCCAATGCCCGACGGCCCCATCGCCAGCGAGACCGAAGCGCTGGGAAAGCCCCCGCCCAGCAAGCCATCGAGACTGGCCAGGCCCGTGCCGACGCGGGTCAACACCTCGCTGCCCGGGCTGGAGGGGTGGCTGTAGAGTGCTTCGAGGCGCGGATACACCTTCAGCCCCTGCTCGGTGATCTCGCATTCGTGCACCCCGGACAGCGCCCCGCTGCCGCGGGTCTTGCGCAACTGGATGCGTCGCACCGAACGTGCGCCGTACAGGTCCTCGCCCAGCTCGATGACGCCATCGACCATGGTGTGTTCCGGGCTGCCGTCATCCAGGCGCGAACTGGTAAGCAGCAGCAAGGTGCAGCCGGCAAACGCGGCATGGCCTTGCAGCTCTGAAATGAACTTCTTGGTGTCGAGCACGTTTTCGGCGCGTGAACGTGCATTGAGCAGGCCGTCGACAATCAGCAGGGAGGCGCCCTGGCGGCCGATTTCACCGCGCAGCAGCTTGACCACCGCCTCCAGCCCCTCGCTTTCGAGGGTATCGAAGGCACTGAAGAACTGCAGCTGGTTGCCCACCAGCGCAGGGTCGAAAAAGCTCAGGGTGGACAGGTACTGGAACAGACGCTCATGGGACTCGCTCAGCAGCGTCGCCACCAGCACCCGCCCGCCCGTGGCCACATGGTTGAACGCCAACTGGTTGGCCAGGATGGTCTTGCCCGAGCCCGGGCGACCCTGGACGATATAGGACGAGCCGGCCACAAGGCCGCCCTTGAGCAGGTCGTCCAGACCTTCGATGCCTGTAGCAAGACGCTTGAGCTGCTCCACGATAGGTTCACTCGCTTTGAAGGTTGTCGGGCTGGGGTGGCTGCCATGCCGGCAGGCACAGGGTCATGCAGGTGCCGCGACCGCTTTCGCTCTCGACCCTGATGCAACCGTTGCTCTGCTTGGCAAAACCGTAGGCCTGGCTCAACCCCAGGCCGGTTCCCTTGCCAAAACTCTTGGTGGTGAAAAACGGCTCGAAAATGCGCGGCAACACCGCAGCATCGATACCACGTCCGGGGTCGCGCACGCTGATGAGCACATGATCGCCAACCAGCCCGTCCCACTCCCCCTGCAGCACCTGGTTGCGTGCAACCAGTTCGATGCGCCCCTCGGCATCCATGGCGTCACGGGCGTTGAAGATCAGGTTGAGCAGCACCATCTGCAACTGGCCGCTGTCCACCTCGATATCCGATACCTCGCCCTGGATATCCACCAGCAATTCGATGCCCTTGGGCAGCGCCTGGGACAGCAACGCCTGGCTCGCCCGGACCAACTGCGCCACATCGACCCGGCTTGTGCTTTGCACCTTGCGCCGGGCAAACCCGAGCAACTGCTGGGTCACCTGGCTGCCGCGTTCGCCGGCATCGACGATATGCTGCAACAGGCGCTCGGTACGCTGCGGGTCGCGAGAGGTCATGGCCAGCTTGGCCGAGCCGATGATGATCGTGAGCAGATTGTTGAAATCGTGGGCCATGCCCCCGGTAAGCTGGCCGAGGGCTTCCAGCTTCTGCGACTGGAACAGCTGCGCACGCATGGCGTCCAACTGTAATGCGGCTTCCCGACGATCGGTGATGTCGCGGGTGATTTTCGCCAGCCCGACCACCTCGCCCTGCTCGTCCCGAATCACATCCAGTGCCGCCAGGGCCCAGAACTGCGTGCCGTCCTTGCGCATGCGCCAGCCTTCGTCCTGTGCCCCGCCGGTGCTCAGCGCACGATTGAGCAACCAGCCAGGCCGGCCTTCGGCGCAATCCTGCGGCGTGAAGAACATCGAGAAGTGCCGACCGATGACCTCGTCGGCGTTGTAGCCCTTGATGCGCTGGGCCCCCAGGTTCCACGACACCACATGGCCCTCGAGGTCGAGCATATAGATGGCGTAGTCCGCAACGGTCTGCACCAACTGCTCATAGCGGCTGGCGTGCATGGTTTGAAGGTCAGAGCGCTGGGAAGAATCCATGGCAAACCCGCAGGCACCGCAGTGAGGACAATGAGAAGGTAGACAACCGGGTGCCTC
Organism: Pseudomonas sp. VE 267-6A; assembly: GCF_024126555.1. Lineage (NCBI taxonomy): Bacteria > Pseudomonadati > Pseudomonadota > Gammaproteobacteria > Pseudomonadales > Pseudomonadaceae > Pseudomonas > Pseudomonas sp. VE 267-6A. The sequence continues at coordinate 153,950 of NZ_JAMYBY010000013.1, read as the reverse complement.
TGCAATTCCGTAATTTCGAAACAGTCGTATCGACCTGCAGGACGTGAACGATAAATCACTGGCGGAACAGTGGCGCAGTGATTGCCCGGTGTCAACGGGTGCTCACCTATCCGGGCAGTGCCCGGGGAAATCGTTCCGGGCCGGGGGGCAACTTGTTATAGTCCACAGGTGCAAGCGCAACCGGGGGAAGGACGTTGACCACAGATGCAAGGATGAAAGGCATTCACGATGACCTGGAGCACACCGCCGCCGATCTGGAGCAGATCGCGCGCGAAATGGCCGGGCATGCGCGCTACCTGCAGCACTCGGCCCACCCGCAGGATGCCCTGGAAGTGCAGCGCAGCATCAATGGGCTGCAGGCATCGATCGACCAGTTGCGCAGCGTGGCCGACCGCATCGAACCCTAGCCCCGGAGACGCCCATGCTGCCAGAGCGCCCACAGGGCCAACGCGGGCCGCTGACTACCCTCGTCTACAAGCGCCGGGGCCGCGTCGGGTTGTTTTTCGTCGCCGCCCTGTCGGTGCTGGCGGGCATGACCGACGCCATCGGCTTTCTCGCCACCGGCGATTTCGTTTCTTTCATGAGCGGCAACACCACGCGCATGGCCGTCGCCCTGGGCGATGCGCACTGGGCACTGGTGGCCCGCCTGGCCCTGCTGATCGGCGCCTTCATTGCCGGCAACGCGCTGGGGGTGATCATCGCCCGCCTGAGCGCCAAGCGAGCATGGCCGCTGCTCGCCCTGTCGGCGGCACTGCTGCTGGGGGCAGGCCTGTGGGGCGCGCAGGCGCAGTTGCCGGCGCTGCTGGGCGCGATCATCGCCATGGGCATGCTCAATGCGGCGGTCGAAGAGGTGAACGGGCTGCCCATCGGGCTGACCTATGTAACCGGCGCCCTGTCGCGCTTTGGCCGCGGCCTGGGCCGCTGGCTGATGGGGGAGCGGCGTCCGGGCTGGCGCGTGCAACTGGTGCCGTGGTCCGGCATGTTCGGCGGCGCAGTGCTGGGCGGGCTGCTGGAGCACCGCTACGGCCTGGCGGCGCTGATGGCCTGCGGTGGCTTCGCCCTGGCGCTGGCCATCGTGTCACTGCTGATTCCGCGTCGCTGGCTGCGGCGTTACATGGCAAAGTAGCGGGTGCGCGAGTTGACTCGAATATAACGATGAGTTATAAAGCCGCCTTGATCCGGAAGGTAAAGTGTCGCACACACCCTGTGCCTGACCTTGCAGCCGGATGATCCGTGCGAGTGTGGTGGAATTGGTATACACAGCAGACTTAAAATCTGCCGGCGTGAGCCTTGCGGGTTCGAGTCCCGCCACTCGCACCATCTTCTGAAAAGCGCCCCTTGGGGCGCTTTTCTGCTTTCTGCGTCCTGCGTTCTCCCCCGCCTTGCCCCTGCCCCTGCGTCCATCTCCCTGCAGCAAAATCTGCAGGGATGAATTGACTTGTACAAATTTCCCTCTAACCTGCAAATATCTTGTACAAATAACAACACATGTACAACTAAATGACCACAATGGTCATGGGTGCAGGCAATGTCCGAGTATCTCAAACGCTTTGCAGAGCGATTCTGCGCCATCGACGCGCACAACCTGGGTGTGCTGCGCGAGTTGTACAGCGACGATGTCCAGTTCCGCGACCCGCTGCATCAGATCCACGGCATGGCCGCGCTGCAGGATTATTTCGCTCAGCTGTACGCCAACGTCGATCAGGTGCGCTTCGAGTTCCACGGTTATGACCAGGTCGACGACGGGAAGGGCTACCTGCGCTGGACCCTGCACTACCGGCATGCGCGCCTGAACGGTGGGCGCCCGGTTCAGGTACAGGGTTGCTCGCACCTGATGTGGCGCGACAAGGTCTACCTGCACCATGACTACTTCGACGCCGGGGCGCTGCTGTACGAGCACCTGCCGGTGATGGGCAGCGTGATCGGCTGGCTCAAGCGGAGGCTGGCATGAGACGCATCTGGCTGACCGGCGCCAGCAGCGGCATTGGTGCGGCACTGGCCCCCCTGCTGCTGGCCCAGGGGCATCGCCTGGCGGTCAGCGCGCGCAATGTCCAGCCCTTGCAGGCATTGGCGCAGCGCTACCCCGACCAGGTACTGGTGGTACCGGGCGACCTTCGCGAGGGTGACCAGGTGCGCGCGATCGCCCAGCAGATCGCCCAGGCCTGGGGTGGCCTGGACCAGGTGATACTCAACGCTGGCACCTGTGAGTACCTGGACAGCGAAGCCTTCGAAGCCGCCATAGTCGAGCGCGTGGTGGCTTCCAACCTGTTCAGTGCCAGCCACTGCGTGGAGGCTGCCCTGCCCCTGCTGCGCCAGGGCCGACAGCCGCACCTGGTGGCCGTGGCCAGCGCCGTGACCTTTCTGGCGCTGCCCCGCGCCGGTGCCTATGGCGCCTCCAAGGCCGCGGTACGCTACCTGTTCGAATCGCTGCGCATCGACCTGGCCCGCGAAGGCATTGCCGTGACGCTGGTCAGCCCGGGCTTCGTCGACACCCCGCTGACCCGGCGCAACGACTTCCCCATGCCGCTGTGCTGGCCCGCCGAAAAGGCCGCACGCCATATTGCCCGGCGCCTGTACAAGCGCCCGTACACCATTGCCTTTCCGCTCCTGTTCATCGCCGGCCTGCGCCTGGTCGCGCTGCTGCCGGTGAGCCTGCAACTGGTACTGGGCAAGCACCTGTCACGGCCACTGCGCCAGGAACCCCACCCATGAAGATAGCCATCATCGGCAGCGGTATCGCCGGGCTTACCTGCGCCCACCTGCTGCAGCGCCAGCACACCATCACGCTGTACGAGTCCAGTGACCGGATTGGCGGGCACACCCATACCGTCGACGTGCAGCTTGGCGAGCGACACTACGCGGTGGATACCGGGTTTATCGTGTTCAACGACTGGACCTACCCCAACTTCATCCGCCTGCTCGATCAGCTGGGCATCGCCTCGCGCCCTACCGAAATGAGCTTTTCGGTCCACGACCCGCAGACCGCCCACGAGTACAACGGCAACACCCTCAACAGCCTCTTCGCGCAGCGCCGCAACCTGTTGTCGCCGCCCTTCTGGGGCATGCTCTACGACATCCTGCGCTTCAATCGCCAGGCCCTGAACGACCTGGAGCAGCAGCGAGTCAACGACACCCTTTCGCTGGGCGACTACCTGTACATGAACGGCTACGGCGAGCGCTTCATCGACCACTACATCGTGCCGATGGGAGCCGCCATCTGGTCGATGCCGCTGGCGCAGATGCTGGGCTTCCCGCTGCAGTTTTTCGTGCGCTTCTTCAAGCACCACGGGCTGCTGTCGGTCAACGACCGCCCGCAATGGCGGGTAGTGGAAGGTGGCTCGCGCAGTTACCTGGCCCCGCTGTGCGCACCGTTTGCCGAACGCATTCGCCTCAACTGCCCTGTACTGGGCGTGACCCGCGATGCCGACGGTGTCAGCCTGTTCAGCCGAGCAGGCATGGAGCGTTACGACAAGGTGGTGTTCGCCTGCCACAGCGACCAGGCGCTGCTGATGCTGCATGATCCCAGCCAGGCCGAGCGCGAGATTCTTGGCGCGCTGCGCTATGCCGACAACGACGTGGTCCTGCACACCGACACCCGCCTGCTGCCGCGTCGCCCCTTGGCCTGGGCCAGCTGGAACTACCGCCTCGGCGGCTCGCAGTCCCAGCCGGCCGCCGTCACCTACAACATGAACATTCTGCAGGGCATCGATGCCCCGCAGACCTTCTGCGTGAGCCTCAACCAGACCGGCGCCATCGACCCCGGCAAGGTCCTTGGCCGCTACACCTATGCCCACCCGCAGTTCAGCCTTGCCGGGGTACGGGCCCAGGCGCGTCACGCCGAACTGTGCGGTGCCCGACACAGCTACTACTGCGGCGCGTACTGGGGCAACGGCTTTCATGAAGACGGCGTGGTCAGCGCGCTGCGCGTGGCCGCCCAATTTGGTGAGCAGTTGTGAACAGCGCGCTCTACCAGGGCTGGGTCAGCCACCGCCGCCCCGCCAGGGGGGATTTCGGCTTTGCCTACCGCATCGGCCTGCTGTACCTGGACCTGGACGAGCAGGCGCAACTGCCGGCGCTGTCGAGGCTGGCCGGCAGGGGCCGGTGGAGCCCCTTTGCCTTCGACGAGCGGGACTATCTGCCAGCCGCCACTCACCAGGGCACGCCCCTCAAGAGCGCCGTGCTGGACCTGCTCGAACAGGTGCTGCACCACCGCCCCCAAGGGCCGGTGTGCGTACTGACCCAACCCCGCAGTTGGGGCCTGGCCTTCAACCCGGTGAGCTTTTTCTACTGTTTTGAAGGTGACGGGCGTCTGGCTGCGATTCTCTGCGAGGTCACCAACACGCCCTGGCGCGAACGCTTTCACTACGTGTTGCCCGCCGACGGCCCGGGGCCGTGGAACTTCAGCGTGGCCAAGGCGTTTCATGTGTCGCCGTTCCTGCCCGCCGACCTGGAATACCGCATGCACTTCTGCACACCTGCAGCACGTATCCGTGTGCGCATGGAGGACTGGCAGGCACACACCCGGGTGTTCAGCGCCGTGCTGAACCTGGCGCGCATCGACCTGGACCGACGCAGCCTGCACCGGCACCTGCTGAGCTTCCCGTGGATGACCGCCAAGACCCTGCTGGCCATCCATTGGCAGGCCTTGCGCCTGCTGCTCAAGCGTCATCGCCTGTTCGACCACTTCGCCGCCCGGGGCACCTGGCGGCGAGCCAAACCGATCAATGCACCCGACAGCGCAAAGGACACCCCCCATGAAGAGCCCTGAGGCAATCCCGGCAAAACGCTTCGCGTCCGCCGGCAACGGCATCGGCGTGATGCTGCTGCGGCGCGCTGTGCTGCGCCAGCTCGAACGCCTGCGCCACGGCGCACTGGTGGTCATCGAAGCCAATGTGGTGCACCACTTCGGCGACGCCGGCGCGAACCTGCAAGGGCATGTCCAGGTAGTGGACGACGCGCTATGGGGCCTGGTGGCCAGCAACGGCTCGATTGGCGCAGGCGAAGCCTACGTGCACGGCTACTGGACCAGCCCGGATCTTACCGCCGTGGTCCGCGTGCTGGTGGCGAACCTGGAGGTACTCGACGGCCTGGAAGGCGGGCTGGCACGCCTGGGGCGCCCGCTGCTGCATGGCCTGCACTGGCTCAACCGCAATACCCGGCGCGGCGCCAGACGCAACATCGCCGCCCATTACGACCTGGGCAACGAACTGTTCGAGCGCCTGCTGGACCCGAGCATGATGTACTCGGCGGCCATGTTTCAGGGGGCAGACGATACCCTGGAACAGGCCCAGCACTACAAGTTGCAGCGCATCTGCCAGAAACTCGCCCTCACCCGCGACGATCACCTGCTGGAGATCGGCACCGGCTGGGGCGGCCTGGCCATTTACGCGGCACGCCACCACGGCTGCCGGGTAACCACCACCACGGTGTCGGCCGAACAGTTCGCCTATGCCCGTCGACGCATCGACGAAGCCGGCCTGCAGGACCGCATCACCCTGCTGCTGGAGGATTACCGCGACCTGCAGGGCCAGTACGACAAGCTGGTTTCCATCGAGATGATCGAAGCTGTCGGCCATCGCTACCTCAGCAGCTACTTCAGGCAATGCGCGCGGCTGCTCAAGCCCGATGGCCTGATGCTGCTGCAGAGCATCACCATCCGCGAACAGCGCTACGCACAGGCGTGCCGCTCGGTCGACTTCATCCAGCGCTACATCTTTCCGGGCGGCGCCCTGCCTTCGGTGGGGGTGATGCTGCAGGTGATGGGCCGCGACACCGATCTGAACCTGCACCACATGGAAGAATTCGGCCTGCACTATGCGCGCACCCTGCGCTGCTGGCACCAGAACCTGCAGCAGGCGCGCCAGCCGTTGCAGGCGTTGGGTTATGACGACACGTTCTACCGCTTGTGGGAGTTCTACCTGTGCTACTGCGAGGGGGGCTTTCTGGAGCGTGCCATCGGCACCGCCCAGCTGTTGCTGGCCAAGGCCGGCGCACGGCCCGCACCGCTGCTGGGGCAACCAGGCTGAACCGGCGGACAGCGCATTGGGCAGCGGTGCTGGGCAATGCGCTGCTGTTTCAGCTTGGCTGGTTCGCCTGCGTGCTGGGTGCTCGCCACCCCGCCTTGCTGGCAGTGGCAGTGGCCTGCCTGGTGACGCACCTGAGCTGCCTGGCCAGGCCCGGCGAGGTGCGCCTGATCGTCGCCGTCAGCCTGTGCGGGTGGCTGACCGACAGCCTGCTGCTGGCGCTTGGGGTGTTCGAGTTTGGCGGTCATCGTTGGCTGCCGCCGTTCTGGCTGCTGTTGCTGTGGCCGGTGTTCGCCTGCACCTTGCGCCACAGCCTGCACTGGACCGCCAACCCCTGGTGGCGGGCCAGCCTGCTGGGCGCGGTGGGCGGCCCGTTGTCCTACTGGGGCGGTGTGCAGCTTGCCGGTGCCGGGCTGCCATTGGGCACCTGGCCGAGCCTGCTGGTGCTTGCCGCTGTGTGGGCCTTGCTGCTGCCGGTACTGCACCGTCTCGGCCGGCCTAATGCACCTGCTTGCGAAAGAACAAGGTGACCTGCCCGACTTCGATGCCGAACTTGGTCATGTAGGAGCGGTTGGCCAGGGTGTTATCGTCCAGCAGGTACATCCAGTCGTCGAAGCGGATGGCCCAGGTCTTGCCGTCCACCGGTACGTCGAGCACGTACTGCCAGCGCAAGGCGAAACCGGCGTTCTGCCCGCGCGCCTCTTCCACCACATCCCCGGCCGTGCCGCGCCAACGTCCCGGGCCGTCCGGGCGAATGGTCCAGGTGCGTTGCTGCCGGGTGCCGTCGCTGTAGGTGAAGTGCTCGTTCAGCACCACGTTATCGCCTTCGCTGCGCCCTTCGATCAGCACGTGAAAACGCTTGATGACCTCGCCGGAACGCTTCTGCACGATGCCCCAGCCGTCGACGCGGCCGTTGAAGTACTGGCGCAGGTCGAACGCCGGTGACTGGTTGCGGTAAGCCTCGACATCGACATTGCCGCAGCCGGCCAACAGCAGGAACACCAACAGGTACCAGGCTTTCATGGGGAAGCTCCAAGGAGTTGCCGACGCAAGTCGGGGTAGCGGCTGCGAGGGTCCAGCCAGATGGCGAAGAACGCACGGGCGAATGCCTGGTCACGCACTTCGTGCTGCAGGCGCTCCCCCACATAAAAGCGACAGCCAAGCCCGGGAACGTACACGCCCGTGATGCGCATACCCGCCTCGACATCCACGAACGCCTGCTGCATCTGCGCCTGCCACTGGTCCCGTTGCGCTGCCGTCAGCGGGGTGGCAGACAGACGCTGGATCTCCTCGAGGCTGACCTTGACCAACCGCTCGCGACTGACCGCGCGCCGGTAGGTGATCTCGAGGGCGAAGCCATCGCCCTCGTTCAAGCGTGCACCGGGGGCCCACAATCGCGCCGTATAGATATCCAGGCCCCAGGTCCTGAATTCAGCACTGCCTACCAGACGCGCATCCGGCAGGTCGGCCCGCCACCCCGCCTGGGCGTAACCGCAGGCCAGCACACCGATCAGCAACAGCAGCCTGCACAGCGCGATGGGTGGTGGTCGCATGCGGTACTCCCTGGCAGCCCCTTGGGCGGGGGGTTGCGGCGATACTTGCACATGGAAAATTTTATGTACAAGTTAATTGCCGTATCTGTACACGCTAGCACAGCCTGCAGAAGTCACTGCTTGACGAACACTACCCACGACGGCGAGGAGTCGATGATCTGCTCCTTGAACTCGATCTGGACCTGCCCTGCCCCGAACAGGCTGATGTCCTTCAGGCCCAGGCCACCCTGAACCACCACCCGTGCATCCTGCGGAAGCCGCGACAAGGCTGCCACCAGCTCGCCAACGGTCTTGTACTGCGCCATATCAACCTCACTGTGCAAAAGCCAATCGGCCATCTTCGCCGAGGCCCGCGAAGCCTCGCAAGGGCGCATTGCTTTTTCAAATCCGTGCGCTTAGGATTAACGCTTTTTGATAAAGAAACAATTTTAGGAAACGTCTTACATAAAACTATTTATGTTTCTGTTTGACTTAATCCGAAACGCTCTGGGCGGGCGTGAATCCTTCACCTGCATCACGCGACATCGCCTTATCCAAGGATACCGACTTGAACGCTAATCTGCTGACCTTATCCCTCGGGCTGCTCCTGGCACCTGCCTGCTGGGCGGCCTATCCGCCAGAGCCCACCAAATCCTGGAAGCTCGAGCCCGACAGCTTTGTCGGTATTAAGCTGGACGGCAGCAATCTTGCCGAACTAACGCCATGTCCTGCAGATGCGGTTGCCCCTACCTCCGAGCCGATGTGTTTGGAGCAAACCTCGCTGGCTGATTTCTACAGCATCAGTGGCACCGCCTATATTGGCCTAGTCAGCGACTACTTGGTGGGCTTAAAGCTCAACGCGGGGCAGTTAGAATACCTTTCGATATCAGGCAGCGCGGAAGGCTTCAACGATATCCATCAGCTACTGGTTTCGAGATACGGTCAACCGACGCGCCGCGAGAGCAAGAGCCTCGAAATGCGCAACGGACTCATGTTCAACAACGACATCCTGATCTGGGAGGGCAAGCAGGTCACCATCACTCTGCAGCGCAACACTGATAACTACCGGCAATATTCAGCAACGTTCACCAACATCGGTAGCCATCCAGAATTGGCGGAAGTCCAGCCATGAGCGCTTTGCAATCCTGCGCTGGAGCAGCGAACTCCAGTCAAACCAGCACAAATCTGTACCACAGCACAAATGCCGCCAGTGCGATGCCCTGCACGATCAGCAACACCCGAGCACCATCAGGCCTGAACGCCAACAGCCAATAGGCAAACACCAGTGGCAGGCACAGCAGGTTGGTCAGTGCCAGCGCAAAAATCGCCAGCACTGGGCCCAGCGAGGGGAACATGCTGGCCGGGCTCAACAGGCAGTACAGGGAAGCACAGATACCAACCGCCGCAATGATGAGCGCACAAACAACGCAGAAACGACGCGCGACGTCGCGCTCATCCAGCTCCCCAACCATGCAGCACTCCCTTTACCCGATCCGATCGCACGAATCCTACCACTTTTGCTCCCTCGCGCCGGTGCCTGCAACTGTCGATCAGTCGCCGCGATGGGCGAGCGCCTGCAGCACCTGGTTCACCTTGAGGCTGGCGGTCTCCATGCTGTCCAGCGAGGCCACCACCGCGCTCCAGTCCTTGTGCTGCGCCTGGTGCAGCGCATGGCTGGCCGATTCGTGGCAGATACGGTGGGGGTCGTCGAGCTGGGCGAATGCCCGGTCGTGCTGGTAGATCTGCTGGGTTTCCGGCATCAGGTACCACTTGCCCAGGCGGCAATGCTTGTGGTCCGACAGCTCAAGGTTCGGGTCCTGATTGAACAGGCGCAGGTACACCATCAGCTTGAACAACAGGTGGTCGAGCTTGACCGCCTCGCAGAACGAACTGAGTGCCATGTTCTCGATCAGGGTGGTCATGTGGTCCCCCATCACCACCATTTCGTCCAGGGTCTGCGCCGAGGTCGACACGTCGCCAGCCAGGCGCGTGGCTTCATTGGAGAGGTTGCCGATCGAGTTGCTCGCCGCCGTGGTATCGACATTGATGGCGTCCACCAGCACGCTGATGTCCTGGGTGGCCTGGTGGGTGCGCTGGGCCAGGGCCCGTACCTCGTCGGCCACCACCGCAAACCCGCGCCCCTGCTCACCGGCCCGCGCCGCCTCGATGGCGGCGTTGAGTGCCAGCAGGTTGGTCTGGTCTGAAATAGCCTTGATCAAACCCACGATGCTGCTGATTTCGCTGACCCGCGCCTGCAGATGGGTCACGCTCTCGACACTGCTCACGCCTTGACCGGCCATATGCGTGAGCGAGGTGGAGAACGACGAAAGCAGTTCGGACGTCTCGCTGAACACGCCGCTGTTGGCCTTGAGGTGGTCGACCTCCCCGCGCAGGGTTTCGGCCTGGCTGACCACCCCATCACGGGTCTGCTTCATCGACTCGTCGAACATGCCCATCTTGCTGTGCAGATCACATTGGTAACGGCTGTAGGCATTGAGCTCGGCCTGCTCACCCTGGGTTTGCGCCAGCAAATCGGTCAGTTGCTGGTTTTCCTGCTGGAGCGCCAGATTCTGCTGCTTCAGCTCCTGCAACTCACGCGCCTGTGCGTTGACCTGTTCTCGCCACTTTCTACCAAACATTGCCACAACTCCCCGGCACGCAACGCCTATCGATATGTGTCTCGATTTTAAAGGCGCAGCAGGGAGGTAACATTGACATCAATCAGCCATCATGCATGAATTGGCCCCTTGCGCACTGCCCAGAGCGTCTACATCGCGTTTTTCGCGTCCTTGAAAATGCCCATGGCCATGGCACAGTGCGTGGGCTGCAGTGTTTTCTCTTCGTTGTCGCAGGTAGCTGTATGGACAAACTCACCACCTTTCGAATGGGCCTCACCCTGGCTGCCGTACTGGGCCTGATGCCCCTGACGCTGCTGTTCATTGCCGGGTGCATCGGTTTTTTCTTCCCGATGTTGGTCATCAGTGAGCAACCGCTGTTCGCGATACCCATAGCCATGGGCCTGATGTCGATTTCGTTGTTCGGCCTCTGGTCGTGCTGGAAGATCTACCTGCTGGCGATGGCTGAAATACCCGTGGTACCCAACCGCCGCCTGCTGATCTGCGGGGTGGCAGTCACGCTGATATGGGGCGGCGTGCTGGCCGGCTTCACTCACAAGTTCCCGCAGCTCGTGTATATCTTCATGATGCCCGGCCTGCTGTCGGCCGCCCTGTTGTGGCATACACTGCGGCGGGAACGGCAGGCGGGGTGACGCGCCCCTTCATCCCCCCCTTGGTCAACGGCTTAGCGCTGGTCAGCCTCCAGCGACCTATCGGGCCTGCGCCGCTCGAGGGCGACCGCAAGCCCCGCCAGCAAAATGGCCAGCGCGTAGGCAAAAAGACCAAGGTTGACGCCCAGGATCATCTTCTCCGAACCGTCGGTGAGTACCATCGAGCCGCCGTAGCCATCGCGCAGCCAGTACGCCATCAGGAACCCGCCGGTGACGAACAGGGTCAGCAGGCTCGCCAGCCTCAGGTTATCGCGCCCCCACACCAGCCAGACGCTGTACGCACCAATGGCGGTATTGGTGAAGAGCTGCCAGGTTTCATGCAGGCGCGCGTGTGGCTCCCAGGCCTGATTGAAGACGTGGGTATCATTGATTTCGAGGATCGGTACCACGACGGCGTAAAACACGATACCAACGGTGACCATCAACTTCGCTATCATCGCAAACTTCCTTGTTCAGACCATGACGGGACTATTCGGCACTGTAGCGCCAAGTTGCGTATATCGCGACTTTTATGGATTCAGTGTCCCTGAAGTACACTTCGCGGCATCAAACCGACAAGGCGAGACCATGAGCCTATCTATCAGGCAGGCCCTGGCAGAGGACATCCACCACCTGACAGGCATTGACGCTGTTGCACGCAACGATGAACGCCGCCGCGAGCAGCTTGCGCAGGCCATCGGCGCACGTGAGTGCTGGATTGCCTGCAAAGCGAACGACGCCGCCACCCCCTTGGGTTATGGTTGCCTGGACCGAAGCTTTTTCGGTGAGTACTTCATTCCCCTGGTGGTCGTTTCAGATGCATCCAGGCGCACCGGTGTCGGCCGCCAGCTGATGACACACCTGGAGCGAGTCGCCTCGGCGCAGAAGGTGTTCACATCCACCAACACCTCCAACCTGCCGATGCGCCAACTCCTGGCACAGCTGGGCTATCAACACAGCGGGACAATCGAAAACCTCGACCCGGGCGACCCGGAACTGGTGTTCGTGAAGTTCATGCGTTGAGCGGGCTTGTTGCCAGGCTTCGACAGAACAGAAAAGGATTTCATCGATGGCATTTTCCCCGACAGAACGTACTGCCCTGCTGGCGCTCAAGGGCGTAGGCCCCACCGTCATCACCCGGCTCGAGCAGATGGGCATCGATTCCCTGGCCGAGCTGGGCAGATCGGATGTCACTGACATCCTTGCCCAGGCATCTGCCGCATTGGGCTCGACCTGCTGGAAGAACAGCCCCCAGGCCAGGGCCGCCATTACCGCAGCCGTGGACCTGGCCAGAGGGCTGGCCGATGGTGAGCCCGCGCGCTAGTTCACTCCCCATCGATGGCGGCACCGCCCCGGCGCAGCACTGGCATCGCCCGGGTGAATCTTTCAAAACGAGACTCAGCGCAGGGTAATGAAAACCCTCACCCTGTAGTCTGCAGCGCTAATGCAACAATGATGCAACTACCAGGACCCGTGACCATGAAGTGCAAGTACCTGTTGCCCCTGGTGCTGCTGGCCGGCTGCACCACCCAGCCCAATCATCAGCCCAATCATCAAGGCATCGACTGGGGCCAGGGCACTTGCCCGGCCCCAGACCCGCAGAGCATCTCGCCCAACCACCAACTGGTGATCGAAGATGGCAAGACGCTCAAGTGCCAACTGCGCCCCTACGTGTCGAACATGGCATGCCAGGGCATCGTCGACAGCCAGAATGAAGGCGTCATCTGCCAGGACAACGTGGGCAACCAGATCATCTTTCTGTTCGACGACAAGGGCGTGCTGAGCCGGCATCGAAGCCTGAGATCACGCTAAGCCACCCGATGCAATGGAACCGCAAATGACCGTATGGAACGCCCTGGGCGCCGCCCTGCTTGTCCTGGCCAGCAGCCACGCTGCGGCTGCCGAAAACGCCAATCCGTTCGATAAGGCGCTGATGTACACCACGTTCGTGCCGAGCATCCTGGTGGCGGGCACCACCGCGCTGACCTTCAATGCGCCCGATCTGTTCAAGTCGGCCAGAAGCGATGCGCTGGCCTTCGTTGGCTCGGATGGCCAGATACGCGGCGCACAGTTCGAGCAGGCGTCTCGGCATTATCGTGCGACCGCCCGGCCACCTTTGATGACAGATCGGCAGCTGGCTCAGGCCATCACCGCCACCTACTGACCAGGCGAGGGTTCAGGCACCGGACTCAGGATCGCTCGCAGGCACGTCGCGCGTCTCCTTTCTCTCATCGCCCTGCTCGCGCAATGGCGAGCCCGCATGCGGGTGGTCGTCGCGACTGTGGTTTCCTGCCTCGGGATGCTCGCTCAGTACCGAGTTGCCGGCCTCCACATCGGTCATGTCTTCTTCGACCGCCGCTTCGTCGTCAGGCGGCAGTGGCACCTCTGGCGCCTCGCGCCTTGGATCGTGACCGGTTTCGTTGTCGGTGGTGCGCGTAACGCCCTGCTGTGACCTGTTGCCAGGTGCGTTCTCGTCGATGTCCATGGTGCTTCTCCAGGCTGCTGCACGGGATGCCCGCGCATAAGCGTGAGAAGCTTCGAAGGGTGTGGGAGTGCCGGGCATTGGACGAACGGTGCGCACAAGCGCAGGGCACCGGCACCCCCACCGCGCAGTACGGGCTAGAGTTCAGCGCTCGATCGAATGGAGTCAATGAGATGCAGGTACAAGGACGATGTGACGCTGCTTTTGAACCGGTCCGCCAGGCCTTCGCCGCCATCCTGGAAGAGCCCCACGAGCGCGGTGGCGGTGTCTGCATACAGGTCGGCGGCAAGACCGTCGTAGACATCTGGGGCGGCGTGAAGGATGTGCACGGCCATGCCCCCTGGCAGCGCGATACCCTGGTCAACGCCTATTGCACCATCAAGCCGATCACCGCTGTGGCGGTACTCATGCTGGTGGAACGGGGCCGACTGGGTCTGGATGATCCCGTGGCCAAACACTGGCCTGAATTCGCTCGACACGGCAAAGAACGAATCACCCTTCGCCAGGTGTTGAGCCATACCAGCGGCTTGCCTGCGCTGCGCCTGCCGGATCGCACGCCCCACATGTACGACTGGAACCACATGGCCCAGGTGACAGCAGACGAACAACCGTGGTGGTCGCCAGGCACACAGGTGGGGTACGGCGCGACCACCTATGGCTGGATCATCGGTGAGCTGATCCGCCGCGTGGACGGTCGCGACGCCGGGGTTTTCATACACCAGGAGATCCTCGAACCCCATGCGCTGGATGTGTTCCTGGGCGTGCCTGCCGATCAGTTCAAGCGTATCGCTCACTTCGAGCATGCGCCCGGCCGAGTGGGTGACCGGTTCGCACAGGACCTGCGCACCCTCATCCTCAATGAGCCTGCGCATGTGGCGACCCTGGCATTCACCAACCCCAGCCTTTCACCCACCCGTACGGGTAATCCGCGCTGGTGGGGCTACCACCAGCCGGGCGTCTGCAGCCATGGCAACGCCCATGGCCTGGCGGGCTTCTACAGTGCCCTGCTGCAAGGCAAGTTGTTGGGGCCACAACTGTTGAAGGCGTTCGGCACAGAGCAAAGTGCAGGGTTCGACCAGACCCTGCGGCGCCCCATGCGCTATGGCCTGGGTTGCATGATGGAACATGCCGCCGACCCTGACGCGTCCTATTGCATGGGGCCGCAGGCATTCGGTCATGTTGGGCTGGGCGGGCCGGTGGCGTTCGCAGACCCAGACCGGGAGATGAGCTTTGGTTTCGTGACCACCACCATGGGCAGCCATGTGCTGATGGACCCTCGCGCCAGAACGCTTGCGGCACTTGCCTTCGCAGCGGTTGAGTGACGCATCGTGCCAGCGCTTACCGGGCGCTGGCGCTTCAGTCCTGATCGGCCAGTTCGCAGACGCCATTCGCACGATTCTTGCCGGTGTACGACACATCCGGCGAGCCGTCGGGCCTGATGGTGAGCGACACGGTTATCCCGCTGCCCTTGGCTTCGAAATAGTTGTCGTTGAATTTCTTCAACGTGGCCTCTTTGCCATTGATATAGATCGGCCCGCCTTCATCGGCGTGAACCTCGATGTTGCCTGGGCAGGTGGCGTTAAGCAGCGGGATGTCCGCATGGGCAATGCCGGCAGCGCTCACCAGCAAGGCGCCCAACAGTAGCTGTTTCATCGAATTGTCTCCTGAGTCGGCCAGGTGCCGAAACATCAGCAATAGCTCACTTCAACGGTGCACGCCACCCTGGTGCAGGGGCGGATGAATTGAATGCGCTACCACAGCGATGGATTCAAGATGAAAAGAGCCCCTCTCGGTCAACCAGCAAAGTGGCTGCAAGCAAAATGCCACCAAGTGCAAGAATGTTCGGAGCTGTTTTAAAATGCGCACTTTGTAATTTCAAAGGAATGAACTAGTGGTAAGTCACAATGCCGTCGCGTGCCCACACTGTCACGGGCAAAATGTTCAACTGCTGTCCGTTATCCATGCCGCAGGCACCTCCCGCATCAAAACCACTCATCAAGTGCAATCCGGAGTAGGGCCAAGTGTTACGGTCGAGACGACGGGTAAACATCAGACTGACCTGGCCGCCAGCGTCTCTCCCCCACCAGGCAAACGCTTGCTGGGGCCCGTCATACTTACGATCGTGGGTTCCATCATCCTGTATGACGGCCTTAAACTCATGAACACCTGGTGGGGAGTCGATTGGACCAGGTTCTTCATTGGCGTTGCGTTCATTGCAATCGGCGTGATCGGTTTTGTTCGTCATTGGCGGTTCAACGTCGCGCAATACGACAAGTTGGAAGTCTGGCGCCGTAGTTGGCTGTGTCATGCTTGTGGCACCCGATTTCAGCCCTCATAACGTGTGAGGTCACTGTACCGACGCATACTTGAGCCCGTCTAGCGCGGGCTTTTTTTGAGCCATTTTTCTGCATGAGCATAATTTGAGGGCCGCCAGCTTCTGGTTGTACTCGTCGAGGCTCATGCCGCAGGCGCTGTCACTGTAGTTATTGGCTAGGTTCAGCTTTTTCTGGTTGATCCGGTCGGCGATGGTGGCGGCATCGATCTGCTCATCACGCACCTGGACGTTGAAATAATGGTGAGTTGCCGGTATTGGTGAACATCAAGTCATCCGCAAGGCAAATCATGCAGCTAACGTTCCGACATCTCAGCGATGTTTCAACCGATGCCATCATGGCGCTTAACAACAATCCAGATGTCTTACGCCAGATGCCCCTGGGTCGCCCCGACTTCGACGAAAAAAAATGCAAGGCATGGGTCGCCCAAAAAGAGGCCCAATGGGTCCTTAACGGATATGGGCCCTGGGCCTTCTTCGTCGAGAATGAATTTGCCGGTTGGGGTGGGCTACAGAAAGAGGGCGACGACGCCGATCTTGCCTTGGTGCTCCATCCACACTACTGGGGATTGGGAAAGGTAATTTTCAATGAAATCGTACGGCGCGCTGTTCAGGAGTTGAGGCTGGAGTCGATTACCCTACTGCTTCCACCAACCAGAGTTCGAATCAAAGGTGTCCTGCGCCTAGGGTTTCGCCCTGACGGAGAAGTTGATATCGACGGTACGTACTTCAGGCGCTATCGGCTCCTTGTCGGTCCAAGCGCACAGCACCCGTAACCCTTCAACTCGCATCCAGAGGAGCAAGCGCGCCGCCTGTAAAGCCTGATGCGAGCTTCTAATAGATCGAGCTTAATCCAGCACTCCATTTATCACTTCGTAGATGATGCCAGTGGCAATAGCAACGAGAATCAAGTCTGTGCCAGCTTGTTGCCACTCATAGCCATCGTAGCGCGGTAGATGGCCGATAAGTCTTGCGTCGAGCTTTTTCGCGATGCCAGGAGGGAGCGGTTTTCCTCGTGCCAAGTTCTTCTGGATGCCAGGCGGTAGTGCTGGACTTGGGGCCCAATAATTGCGGTAACTGTTCAGAACGTTCAGGACGCTGCCACGATCAATGTTCGGGCCGTGGTCCCAGTCATTTTGCCCTGAACGCGTTCCCTTCGCCCCGCTCCCCTGGTTGCCGTGGCCTTGAGCATTGTGAGCGTTACCCTTTCCGTTGCCTTGCCCTTTTCCATTACCGGGGTCAGCGCATGCGCCGACCGAGCCTGTAACTAAAACAAGGCTTGATAGCACTGAGATCAACGTTTTCGATTTGAGCATGGCCGTACTCTCAGAAAGGGGATAGCCCCTCCAATGTAGACGACGCTGTATGAAAAGGTTCATTCACCCCCATGCCGCATCCGGCCACGGAGGGTCACCAGAGTCACCATCTGCCTGCCAGGTAGAACATGCCTCCTGCAAACACAGTCAAGATGATGCCGTCCAGTACATCGCCAAATGCGGCGTTATCTGAGCACCATGCTTCGAGCTGTGCGGCCAGAAAGAAGATCGCAATGAACAACACGACGCCCGCGATGCGCCGCTGAACCTTGAACCTGGCTTTGTCGGTTCCGAACCACAGCATTCACGCCTCCTTCAGTAATCCATCCACAATCTCACGATAACTCGCGTAGGCGCTCAGGTCACGGAGGGCGTCGCATGTATGGGGAAAGCCATGGACAAGTAGTCCGCCCAACATTTCAAGTCCGCAGCAGTGGCGCCACAACACTTCCGAAAGCGGCCTCGGTGATCGAGGGCATCAGCCACGCCAGCCGACTGCTGGGACACTCCAAAGAGGATATACCCAGGCCTGTTTACGACGCGGTGGGGAGGTGGTGAGCCCTACAAAATAGGTGGGGTTGCGGAACGCATGCCAAAAGTTGCGGAACACTTGGTCTTTTCTACGCCCAAAGAAAAACCCCGCAGACGTTAATCTGCGGGGCTTTCGATAATGGAGGCCGAGGTCGGAATCGAACCGGCGTAGACGGATTTGCAATCCGGAGCATAACCACTTTGCTACTCGGCCTCAAATGACTGAACCCTCTGAAGCAGCTCAATCACGTACAAACTGTAGAGATTTGCATCTCATTGAAAACGTTGAGATTTTTATTTCTCGTCGCTTTCGATGGACGCCATTATGTCCGCATTCGGGAGGGCTTGCAACCCCCTGATTTAAAAAAGATTTGCGGTGGGTTTTCGCCAACGGGGTCATGCGGCGGCAGGCTCTCCTGCCCCGCGGCTGACTTCGAACACGCCCACCAGCTTCTGCAGCTTGTTCGCATTCAAGCGCACGGTCTCGGCACTGGTGTGCAACACCGTCACGGTCTGGCGCATTTCCAGTGACGCCTGATCGACCTCCTTGATGGTGCGCCCGTACTCGAGGCTGCGCTGGTTGAGCTGCTGGATGATGCCGAACATGTTCTCCACGGCCCGGTGCAATTGCACGTTCTCGGACGAGGCCTGCTCGGCCAGGCGCAGGCTGTCATCCACGTCCTGCACGCCGCTCTGCATGAAGCCCACGGCCTGCTGCGTCTCGCTGTGCAAACCGTCGACCATCGTACGGATATCGTCGGCCGCCCGTGCCGTGCGCGCCGCCAGGCTGCGCACCTCGTCGGCCACCACCGCAAAGCCGCGACCATGCTCGCCGGCACGCGCCGCCTCGATGGCGGCATTGAGCGCCAGCAGGTTGGTCTGGCTGGTGATGTCGCTGATCAGCCCGGTGATGTTGCCGATCTCGGCCATGCGGCTGTCCAGCAACCTGACACTGGACGATGAACGCTGCACCACATCGCGTATCGACTGGGTGCCCGCCTGCACGGTCAGGAACTGCTCCCGCGCCCGGCTGACCACCTCGTCCATGGCCTGCTTCATCTGCTCGGCGCCGGCCGAGGCCTGCTGGATCTCGCCCAGTTGCTCCTCCACGATCACCATCATGCGGTGCACGGCATCGGCCACCTCCTCGGAGGTGAGGCTGGCGGCCTGGCTGCGCCCCAGCATCATCTGGTTGGTGGTGCCCACGCTGTGGCTGGCCTTGATCACCTGCCCCACCACCGCGTCTAGGTGGTCGATGAAGCTGTTGATCCAGCGCCCCATGTCGCCGGTCTCGTCATTGGCCATGCGCGTGGTGTCCAGGCGCTGGCGCAGGTTGCCCTCGCCTTCGGCGATGGCCCTGATCACGCCGGTCATCTCGCTCAGGCGCGCGGCGAGGCGCCGCGGCCCCAGCACGCTGAACACCAGCGCGGCCAGCAGCAGGCTCACGCCCTCGCACGCATCGATCAGGCCCTGGTCGAGGCCGCTGTAGTGCTGCACCAGGTAGTTGCTGACGAACAGGCCGAGCATCGTCGCCAGGTATGGCTTCATCAGGCCGTAGCTCAGCGAGCGCCGCCGGTACACCTCCTCCAGGTCGGCTTCGCACATCATGCCCCAGCGGTCCGGCGAACCGGGCAACTGAAAGGTCACACCCTTGCCCACCACGGGAATGTGGCGGTAGTCCGAGTAGCCAGGGTAGCTCACGAACAGGTTGGCGCCGGTGCGGATGGTTTCGCGCACGCCGGGGTGCAATTGCCCGGTGGCCGGGTCGGTGAAGCGCAGCTCAAGCTCGGTGTGGCGCTGCACCTGCACGGTCTTCCACGGGGTGTGCACGCCGCTCTTGAGGTTCTCGCCGTGGCTGAAGGTGCCGTCCTCGAAGCGCGAGCGCGACAAGGCCACCCCCGGCTGCAGGCCGGGGTCGAAACGCGACTGCACCATGAACAGGTAGTTGTCCCCGGACTCGGCAAAGATATGCCCGGCCTCGCGCTGGATCAGGTCGCCCAGTACGTCGTTGGGCACCCGTGCACACAGGCAGCCCACCACCTGGCGGTCGACCTTGATCGGCTGGTAGAACATCAGCGTCACTTCATCATGAAAGCTGGAGGTCGACGGGCCGATCGCCAGGGTCAGCGGGTCGCTGTAGGGCCCATGCAGAAACGGCGCCTTCAGCCCCTCGGCCAGCGGCCGTGGGTCGATGCGCGGGCGCGTGCCCTGGCCGCGCCAGGTCGAGGCAAGCACCTCGCCCGCCGCATCCACCACGAACAATTCGGAAAAGTCTTCGGCCTGCGCCAGCTTCTGCTGCAATACCTGCCCATCGAGGCTGCGGATGTCGCTGCCGGCACTGGCGGCCAGCTCCGCCAGGTGCTCCCACTGCTCCTGGGCCCAGCCCTGCAGCAACTTGACGCGGGTTTGCGCAATGGCTTCGAAGGTCTGCCCGATCACCGGGTACGCCGATCGGTTGAGGCGGCAGGCCCAGCCCATGGCCAGTTTGCCGGTCTTGCCAAACCATGGCAGCCAGCGCTTTTCTGCGGCGGACAGTTGCATGCAATTGTTCGATAGCGACATTTACATCTCCCGATACGACATTCCTTTGTCCATTCGGCAGGCAACTACCAGGCCAACGCAAAAAACCACCTTGAAAACCGACGCGCAAGCCAGCCACATAGCACTCTGCCAGCCCCTTCCATGCCCCCTGCGAACCCACCTTTTCTGCGCCCCGAAACGGCGCATGAACGCGCTTGTGTGCACCGCAGGAGTGCGCAGATGAAATGTCCTACAATCCTTGCCTTTGCTGCTCAAGCGGCCGCTCGCCACGCCGATAACCCGACCAGACGAAACAACAATTAAACGGCGTCAGCGGAGCGGATATGAACATCAAACAGAAACTCACGTGGGGCTTCGCGACCATCGCCTGCGTACCGATACTGGTCGTCGCTACGCTGGTGATACTCAACATCCGCCTGGAAGCGCGGGACAACTTCGTCGACGGCAGCGACCGCGAAATTCGACAGGTGGCCAATGCCATGCAGTTGTTCTTCGACGGCATCAGCCAGAACATCGAATTTCTCAGCAAGCTGCCCATGCTGCAGAACACCGACGCCAGCCTGAAGAAGTACATTTCGCCCGACGCCCCCACGCTGCCGATGGGGCCGCAGGACAAACCGGTGTTCGACTACTTTGCCCGCCTCGGCGCCAGCCACCCGGCCTATGGCTACATCTCCATCGGCACCACCGAGGGCGGCTACATCTCATGGCCCGAAGACCCCAGCCTGGCCAACTACGATCCGCGCCAGCGCCCCTGGTTCAAGATGGCCCAGGCCAACCCGGGCAAGACCCTGCGTACCGCCGCCTACTACTGGGCCAACGACGACGCGGTGCTGGTCAGCACCGTGCGCAGCCTGCCCAACGCGCTGGGCGCCAACGGCGGCGTGGTGAGCGTGGACGTGTCGCTCAAGCAACTGACCGAGATCATCAAGCAGCTCAAGCTGGGTGAAACCGGCTACGTGATGCTGCTGGAGCAGAGCGGCAACATCCTGGTCGACCCCAAGCAGCCGGCGCACAACTTCAAGCAGCTCGACAGCCTCGGCCAGGGCTATGCGCAACTGGCCAAGACTACCCAGGGGCTGGTGGAGATCGAGCTTGACGGTGAGCGCTACATGGCCAACGTGTGGCCTTCCGAGCAACTGGGCTGGCGCTTCATCGGCCTGGTCAAGCAGAGTGAAGTGATGGCCTCGGCCACCCGCCTCACCTGGCTGATCGTCGGCATTGCCGCCGCGCTTGGGCTGCTGTTCGCCTTCGTCGGTGCCAGCTTTGCCAAGGTCATCGTGCGCCCGATCAACGACGTGTCCCACGGCCTGGAAGGCATCGCCCAGGGCGAAGGCGACCTGACCCGCAACCTGCATGTGCGCGGCAACGACGAAACGGCCCAGCTCTCGGGCTGGTTCAACCAGTTCCTGGGCGCGATCCGCAGCCTGATCCAGCACATCATGCACGCCGCCGATGGCATCCTGACCAACTCCCACAGCGCCACCAGCGTGTCCAACGAAATGGCCGACGCCGCCAGTCGCCAGCGCGAGGCCGTGGACATGGTGTCGACCGCCTTCCATGAAATGGTCGCCACCGCCAACGAGGTCGCCCGTTCGTGCAGCCAGGCCGCCGAGTCGGCCGACAACGGCCAGCGCCAGGCTTCCGAGGGCCAGCAGCAGATCGACGCCGCCGTGGGCAGCGTCGACCAGCTCAGCCAGGAAATTGCCCAGTCGGCGCAATCCATGCAGCAGCTGGAGCGCGACAGCAACGCCATCCAGTCAATACTGAGCACCATCCGCTCGATTGCCGAGCAGACCAACCTGCTGGCCTTGAACGCGGCCATCGAGGCGGCGCGGGCCGGCGAGCAGGGTCGCGGCTTTGCCGTGGTGGCCGACGAAGTGCGTGCGCTGGCCAAGCGCACGGCCGACTCCACCGCCGAGATCGACGGCATGCTCGCCAACCTGGCCCGCGGCACCAGCCAGGTCGCCGCACAGATGAACACCAGCCTGAGCCTATCGCAGGACTCGGTCAGCCGCATCGGCGAGGCACGCACCCGCTTTGGCCAGATCCGCGAGTCGGTGGACATGATCCGCGACATGAACACCCAGATCGCCACCGCCGCCGAAGAGCAGCACCAGGTGGCCGAAAGCATCAACCAGCACATCAGCCAGATCCACGGCGATGCGCAGCGGGTGGCGCAACTGGCCAGTGAAGCCAAGAGCGATGCGTTCAACCTGACCCAGCTGTCCAACGAAATGAACACGCTGGTACGGCGCTTCAAAACCTGAAAAAAAGGCGCTGCACGATTTATTTTGCAGCGCCTCTGTCACTTTTTGTTTCTCGTGCGGCAACAGGGTTACTGAGAACCATTCACATCAGGAACCTGACCCCATGTCCGTTGCCGCCCCTACGCCCCGCCCTCACCTGCTGGCGCTTGCGATTGCCTGCGCCGGTATCGCCACGCCGCTGCTGGCCGCCGATGAACAGGCTGCGCCCCAAGCCCGGCTGAACCTGCCGCAAACCGACGTCAACGCCACCCGCATCGCCGACGGCAGCGCCGAAGCCGGCTACCTCACCGACTCGCTGAAGAACGTCGGCGCCCTGGGCGGCATGGCCCTCAAGGACACGCCCTATTCGATCAGCGTGGTGTCCAGCGAGCTGATCCGCAACACCCAGGCCACCTCCACCGACGACATCTTCAAGCTCAGCCCCTTCACCCAGTTCACCTCGCCCTCGGGCGCCGGCTATGCCAGTTCGGTGGCGATCCGCGGTTTCAACGACCTGGGCAATCTCAACATCGCCAACGACGGCCTGCGTTTCAGCAATGGCTCCGACAGCGGCAACTTCGTCGAGGAGATGGAGCGCCTGGAGATCGTCACCGGCCTCAGCGGCTTCCTGTATGGCCCCGGCAGCCCGGGCGGGCTGGTCAACTACGTGCTCAAGCGCCCCACCTACGAGCGCTACAACAGCGTGACCCTGGGCAACGCCGGCGGCGAGAACGCCTATGTGCACGGCGACTTCGGCGGCCCGATCGACGATCAGGGCGTGCTGGCCTACCGCGTCAACGTGCTGGCCCAGGACGGCGAGACCGCCATCGACCTGCAGAACCGCCGTCGCAAGATGGTCAGCCTGGCGCTGGACTGGAACGTCAGCGACGACCTGCTGGTGCAGTTCGACGCCTCGTACAAGAAAAACCAGACCCACGGCCTGACCAGCTACTGGTACTTCGCCGACCAGCGCCTGCGCCCCGACGCCGATCAGTTGGACAACGACAAGCTCTACAGCCAGCGCTGGGCGTTCTCCGACAGCGAGCACGAGCGCGTCGGCAGCCGCTTCAACTGGCGCCTGAACGAGGTGTTCAGCCTGCGCGGCGCGGTGGCCCACGACCGCAACCGCACCCAGTACGCCTACACCGGCCCCACCGTGACCTCGCCCGGGGTCTACAGCCAACCGCTGTACGCCTTCGCCCCGGTCGAGCGCGAGGAAACCTCGGCCTACCTGTTCGCCGACGCGGCCTTCGACACCGCCAGCATCGGCCACAAGGTCACCTTCGGCTACCAGGGCAACGTGGCGCGGGTACGCGACTACACCGACTACATTCCCTTCCCGGGGCCGCAGTACCAGCCGGTGGGCGGCAACGGCTCGATCCCGCTGGATGAAACCCCGCAGTACGCCAAGCCCGACTACTCCATCGGCCACGGCGACCAGCGCCTGTCGTCGCGCACCCAGGCCGACAACCTGCTGCTGGGCGATGTGATCACCTTCAACGAACAATGGTCGACCATCCTCGGGGTCACCCGCACCCGCATCAAGACCTTCAGCGACAACTTCGTGTGGGCCGAATCGTTCGGCACCCCGAGCCAGATCGACAACTACAACCAGAGCAAGACCTCGCCCAACGTCTCGCTGATCTACAAGCCGCTGCCCTGGCTGACCACCTACGCCACCTACATCGAAGGCCTGCAGGCCGGCGGCATCGCGCCCAACACCGCACTCAACGCCGGCCAGGCCATGGCCCCGGCCATCAGCGAGCAGTACGAGGTGGGGGTCAAGGCCGAAGTGGGCGAAGCCCTGCTGACCCTGGCACTGTTCAACATCGACAAGCCCAATGGCTACACCAACCAGCAGCAGATCTACGTGCAGGACGGACGCCAGGAGAACAACGGCCTGGAGTTCGGCATCACCGGCAAGGTCACCCCGCAGCTGACCCTGGTCAGCGGCCTGACCCTGCTCGACCCCCAGGTGAAGAAGGCGGCCAATGCCAGCATCGAGGGCAACAAGCCGGTGGGCGTGGCCAGCCAGCTGGCCAAGGTGTACGCCGAATACGACCTGAACGGCGTGCCCGGATTCGCCGTGACCGGCGGCGCCTATTACACCGGCAAGCAGTACGTGGATGAGGCCAACCACTACAGCCTGCCGTCGTTCACCACCTTCGATGCCGGTGCGCGTTATCGCCTGCCGCTGGCGGACAACGCCCTGACCCTGCGCGCCAACGTCAGCAACCTGACCAACAAGGCGTACTGGCTGAGCGACCACTTCCTGGGCGCGCCGCGTACCCTGACGTTCTCGGCACAGCTGGAGTTCTGAGCCCTTTCGCCGGCATTGCCGGCTCCTGCACGGGCGCACGCAGCCTGCAGGAGCCGGCGTTGCTGGCCAAATGCCCACCTCGCGCCGCGCAAATCCCTGAGCGCCGCCAAAATCAGTACCAAAGAACCATTGCCGTTCGCATCCGGCCCTGATATTGAGTGTGCCGCTTTGCGCACCCGCGCCTTTCGTTTCCTCTTGCCCACCCCGCTGGCTTCACCCCCACGCGATCCGAGATGCCGACATGATTGAAAACTCCGATGTAATGTATCGCCTGCTGGTACAGAGCGTGATCGATTACGCGATCTACATGCTGACCCCGGAGGGTGTGGTCAGCAACTGGAACGCCGGGGCGCAGCGGGCCAAGGGGTATACCGGCGAAGAGATCATCGGCGAGCACTTCTCGGTGTTCTACAGCGCCGAGGAGCGCGCCACGCAGTTGCCGCAGAAAAACCTGCAGACCGCCCGCGACCAGGGCCGCTTCGAGGCCGAGGGCTGGCGCCTGCGCAAGGACGGCAGTGCGTTCTGGGCACACGTGGTGATCGACGCGGTGCATGACGACGACGGCCACCTGGTCGGCTTTGCCAAGGTTACCCGCGACTGCACCGAACAGCGCCGCGCCCTTCTCGAACAACGTGAACAGGAGCGTCACTTCCGCCTGCTGGTACAAGGCGTGAACGACTACGCCATCTACATGCTCGACCCGCTGGGCCATGTGATCAACTGGAACGCCGGCGCCGAGCGGGCCAAGGGCTACACCCACGACGAGATCGTCGGCCAGCATTTCTCGGTGTTCTACACCCCGGCGGACCGCGCCGCCGGCCTGCCCGCCCAGTGCCTGGACGCCGCACGCCAGACCGGCCGCTTCGAGGCCCAGGGCCTGCGCCAGCGCAAGGACGGCTCGCACTTCTGGACCAACGTGGTGATCGAAGCCATCCACGACGACGATGGCCAGCTGCTGGGGTTTGCCAAGATCACCCGCGACATCACCGAGCGTCGCCAGTACGAGCTCGACCTGCTGGCAGCCAAGGAACTGGCCGAGGCGCAGAGCGAGAAAATGGCCGCGCTGTCGCAGTTTCTCGACTCGGTGATCAGCAACATCCCGTCCAGCGTGATGGTGCTGGACGTGGCCTCGCGCCAGATCCTGCTGGCCAACCCGCAGGCCGAGAAGCTGTTCTCCAGCCAGCAGTGCGCCCTGGTCGGCAGTACCCCGCAGCAGAGCCTGGTGCCGGTGATGGCCGGCTACCTCGAACACCTCACCGAGCATTGCCTGAACCACAACGGCCTGCACCTGACCGAAGACCACCTCGACACCCCGCTGGGCCGACGCACCCTGCGCTCACGCACCCTGCTCAGCCGCAACCCGCAGGTGGGTGCGGGCCACTATGTGCTGCAGATCGCCGACGACGTCACCGACGAGATCGCCGCACACGCGCAGATTCACCACATGGCGCACCACGACGAACTCACCGGCCTGCCCAACCGCACGCTGTTCCACAACTGCCTGGAAGAGGCGCTGGCCGACGGGCAGGCGCGCCAGCACATGACTGCGGCGCTGTGTCTGGACCTGGACAATTTCAAGAACATCAACGATGCCCTGGGGCATGCCTTCGGCGACCGCCTGCTGCGCGCCCTGGGCCAGCGCCTGCGCAGCGTGCTGCGCGACCAGGACACCCTGGCGCGCCTGGGCGGTGACGAGTTCGCCGTGGTGCTGCCGCACCTGGCGCGCCTCGAGGATGCCCAGCGCACCGCCACGCGCCTGATCGAGGCAGTGGCGCCGGCGTTCCTGATCGACGGCCACAGTTTCTCGGTGGGCCTGAGCGTGGGTATCGCCATCGCGCCGGTCGACCACCACAAGGCCGACCAGTTGCTGCGCTACGCCGACATGGCCCTGTACGAGGCCAAGCGCAACGGGCGCAACCGCTACGAGCTGTTCCACCCCGAGCTCGACGAAGCCGCGCGGCGCCGCCGCATCATGGAAACCGACCTGCGCACCGCGCTGCACCTGGGCCAGTTGCACATGCACTACCAGCCGATCATCGGCAACGACGGGCAGATCACCGGCTACGAGGCGCTGATGCGCTGGCAGCACCCGGTCAAGGGGCAGGTCATGCCGATGGACTTCATCCCGATTGCCGAAGAGACCGGGCTGATCCACGAGGTGGGTACGCGGGCGCTGAACCTGGCCTGCCAGGAGGCCGCCAGCTGGGCCACCGAGCAATCGGTGGCGGTCAACCTGTCGCCGGTGCAGTTCAAGAACAGCGACCTGGTGGAAGTGGTGCAGCTTGCGCTGACCGACGCCAGGCTCGACCCATCGCGCCTGGAACTGGAGATCACCGAATCGGTGCTGCTGGAGAACAGCGACGGCAACCTGCGTACCCTGCAGGCGCTCAAGGACATGGGTGTGCGTATTGCCCTGGACGACTTTGGTACCGGCTACTCCTCGCTGGGCTACCTGCGTTCGTTCCCGTTCGACCGGATCAAGATCGACAAGTCGTTCGTGCACGACATGGGCGAAAGCCGCGAGGCGATGTCGATCATCCGCGCCATTACCGGCATGAGCAGCAGCCTGCTGATCAACACCACCGCCGAGGGGGTGGAGACCGAGGCGCAGTTCAAGCAGTTGCAGGCCGAGGGTTGCTCGCATTTTCAGGGGTATCTGTTCGGGCATCCGCAGCCGGCTGACAAGCGCCAGAAGGGAGGCCGGTAGATCAGCGAGCGCGCAGGCCGTTTCGCCGGCAAGGCCGGCTCCTACACGACAGGTGCGGGAGCCGGCCCTGCCGCCACCTGATCGTACAGCCGCCGCAGCCGCTGCACCGCCGCCTCGATCTCGCCCACCTTGACCCCGCCGTACCCCAGCACCAGCAGGTTGTCGTCATCGGCGTCGGGCTCCACGCTGTAGCCGCCGCGCAGCACCAGCCCATGTGCCGGGGCCTGCGCCAGCATCTTGCGCGCCGTGCCCGGTGCACCGATGCGTACCGCCAGGTGCAACCCCGCCTGCCCCGCCGAGTACCCGATCAGCGCCCCGAAGGCCTCGTCCAGGCACTGCTGCAGGCAACTGCGGCGCTGGGCGTACTCGGCGCGCATCTTGCGAATGTGCCGGGCGAAATGCCCTTCCTGGATGAAGTCGGCCATCGCCGCCTGAATCGACAGGTACCCTGGCCGGTACAGCTGGATCAGGCCCTTGCCGAAGGCCTCGGCCAGCCCCTCGGGCACCACCAGGTAACTCAGGCGCAGCCCCGGGAACATCACCTTGCTGAAGGTGCCCAGGTAGATCACCCGGTCTTCGCCACCGAGCCCCTGCAGCGACGGCATCGGCTCGATGTCGTACCGGAACTCGCTGTCGTAGTCATCCTCCACCACCCACAGGTTGTTGGCCTGGGCATACGCCAGCCAGTCACGCCGGCGCTGCAGCGACATGATGTTGCCGGTGGGGTACTGGTGCGACGGCGTGACGAACGCCAGCCGCGGCGCAGCAGCCGGCACTGCCGAGGGCAGGCAGGCGCCCTGCGCATCGATCGCCAGCGGCGCGCAGTGCAGCCCCGCCGCCGAAAACACCACCGGCGCCCCCCAGTGGCAGGGGCTCTCGACCCACACGGTGTCCCCCGGGTCGCCCAGCAGCTTGGCCACCAGGTCCAGCGACTGGTGGGTGCCCTGGGTCACGATCACCTGCGCCGGGCTGCAACGGACTGCGCGGGCCGCATACAGGTAGGCACTGAGCGCCTCGCACAGCGGGCGATAGCCGCCCTGATCCACGTAGCCAGCCAGGTGCGCCTGGCGCTTGCTCAGGTAGCGGTTGTGCAGGCGCTTCCAGATATGAAACGGAAACAGGTCGGCGTCCGACACGCCGCCCACGAAGGCGCCCTCGGCCCGAGCCACCGCGCCGAAACGCGCGTTGATCGCCTTGCCCCGGGCCGACAGCGGCGCCTGGTCGGGCGTATCGGGGGCCGGCACGCCGGTTTTCACCTGGGGCAAGGTGTCGGCCACGAAGGTGCCGCTGCCGGGCCGGGCGTACAGGTAGCCTTCATCGAGCAGACGGTCGTAGGCCAGCGACACGGTCAGGCGCGAGACCAGCAACTGCTCGGCCAGCGCCCGGGTGGAGGGCAACTTGTGGTTGACCGGCAGGCGCCGCTGCAGGATCGCCGCCTGGATCGCCTGGTACAACTGGCGCTGCAGGGTCACGCCGCCGTCGCGGTCCAGCGTGCCGACCAGCAGGTCGTGGAGAAGCGATGCCATCGGGTGCCTCACTGCAGGGGCGGGATCGAAACCGCGAGCATACAAGTGGCCTTAACAACTGATCAACTCTGGATATAACCGATATAGCCAAACAGGCCTATGTTCGAACCAGTGCTGGCCTGACACCCCAGCTTTCCCGGCAATCGACAGAGTGATGTTCAGTGACCCTTCACACACCCCCTGCCTTCGACGCATTGCTGGTCGCAGCTCCGCCCAAGGTTTCGGCCGAACAGGCGCAGGCCGTGGCAGCGCAGTACTTCGGCCTGCACGGCGCATGCCGCCTGCTCACCGGCGAGCGTGACCTCAACTTCCAGATCACCTGCGCCGACGGCGCCCAGTACCTGCTCAAGGTCTCCAACGCGGCCGAAGACCCGCAGGTGGCCGACTTCCAGAACCAGGCGCTGCTGCACATCCAGCACTGCGACCCGACCCTGGCGGTGCAGCGCATCTACCCCAACACCAGCGGCAGCTACCAGATCCCGCTGATGTTCGATGGCCAGCCGCTGCTGGTGCGGCTGTTCTCGTTCGTCGACGGGATCTGCCTGCACCGCGTCGAACACCCCGACGTGGCGCTGCGCAGCAGCCTGGGCGAGCACCTGGCCCGCCTGGGGCTGGCCCTGCGCGGCTTCTTCCACCCCGGCGCCGGGCACGAGCTGCTGTGGGACCTCAAGCACGCCTCGCGGCTGAGCGACAAGATCGGCCTGATCCAGGACCGTGAAGAGCGCCAGCTGGCCCAGCACTTCCTGGACAACTTCGAGCGCCACGCACAACCGCACCTCAAGGGCCTGCGCGCCCAGGTGATCCACAACGACCTGAACCCGCACAACGTGATCGTCGATGCCAGCCAGCCGCACCCGGTGCGCAACATCCTCGATTTCGGCGACATGGTGCATGCCCCGCTGGTCAACGACCTGGCCGTGGGCGCCGCCTATCAACTGGGCAGCCAGGGCGACCCGCTGGAACACGCTGCACCGTTCATCCGCGCCTACCACCGCATCGCGCCGCTGGAGCCGCTGGAACAGGAACTGCTGGTGGACCTGATCGCCACCCGCCTGGTGCTGACCGTGACCATCACCAACTGGCGCGCTGCGCTGTACCCGGAAAACCGCACCTACATCCTGCGCAACGCGCCGTCTGCCTGGCGTGGCCTGAAGGCCCTGGCTGACGTGCCGCGCGAGGTCGCGCAGCAACAGATTCGTCGTATCTGCTCCGAGGAGACGCTGTAAATGACCATGATCAATGGCTTCACCGCCGAAGATGCCGCACGCCTTAGCGAAACCGAACGTGCCCTGATCGAGCGCCGTGCGCGCGTGCTGGGCCCGGCCTACCGCCTGTTCTACGAACACCCGCTGCACCTGGTCAAGGGTGAAGGCGTGTGGCTGTACGACGCCGACGGCAAGCGTTACCTGGATGCCTACAACAACGTGGCCTCCATCGGCCACTGCCACCCCAAGGTGGTCGAGGCGCTGTACGAGCAGGCCAAGGTGCTCAACACCCACACCCGCTACCTGCATGAAGGCATCCTCGACTATGCCGAGAAACTGCTGGCCACCTTCCCGCCCGAGCTGGACCAGGTGATGTTCACCTGCACCGGCAGCGAGGCCAACGACCTGGCCCTGCGCATCGCCCGTCAGTACACCGGCGGTACCGGCCTGATCGTGACCCAGCTGGCCTACCACGGCGTGACCGACCAGATCGCCGCCGCCTCGCCTTCGCTGGGTGCGGGCGTGCCGGTGGGTGACTTCGTGCGTACCGTGCGGGCTCCTGACGCCTACCGCCTGGGCGCCGAGAACGTGGCACAGATCTTCGCCGACGACGTGCGCGCCGCCATTGCCGACCTGCGCCGCTGCGGCATCAAGCCGGCAGCGCTGCTGCTCGACGGCATCTTCGCCAGCGATGGCGTGCTGTCCGACCCGGCCGGCTTCCTGCAACAGGCGGTGGCCGTGGCCCGCGAAGAGGGCCTGCTGTACATCGCCGACGAGGTGCAATCGGGCTTTGGCCGTACCGGCTCGCACATGTGGGGCTACCAGCGCCATGGCGTGCAGCCCGACATCGTCACCATGGGCAAACCCATGGGCAACGGCCAGCCGATTGCCGGGGCGGTGTTCCGCGGCGAGGTGCTCGATGCGTTCGGTCGCACCGCCCGCTACTTCAACACCTTCGGCGGCAACCCGGTGTCATGTGCAGCAGCCAACGCGGTGCTCGACGTGATCCAGGGCGAAGGCCTGATGGCCAACTGCGCGGCGGTGGGCGAATACTTCAAGGCGGGTCTGCAAGGGCTTGCCGAGCGCTACCCGCTGATTGGCGACGTGCGCGGGGCCGGGCTGTTCGTGGGGGTCGAGCTGGTGACCGATCGTGCCAGCAAGGCGCCGGCCACCGAGGCAACGGCACGGGTGGTGAACGGCATGCGTGAACGTGGCGTGCTGATCAGTTCGGCGGGGCCGGCGGCCAACATCCTCAAGATCAGGCCGCAGTTGATCTTCCAGCGCGAGCATGCCGATCTGTTCGTGCAGACGCTGGAGGCGGTGCTGAAGTCGCTGAACTGACAGCGAGAGGCATTGACGGTTGTGGCCCTTTCGCCAGCAAGGCTGGCTCCTACAACGATTGGTGCAGGAGCCAGCCTTGCTGGCGAAGGGGTTTACTCACTTGGTCTTGGCAACCCAGGCATTGAAGCGCTGCTCGAGGTCTTCGCCGTTGTTGACCCAGAACTCGCTGTCCATCGGGATGGCCTGTGCCAGGTTGTCCGGCGCGGTGTTCAACTGCGCCGCCAGTGCAGGGTCAAGCAGCCCGGCGGTATGCAGGTTGGTCGACCCATAGCCCAGCTTGGTGGTGTGGATCTTCTGGTTTTCCGGGCGCAGCGAAAACGCGATGAAGTCCTCGGCCAGGGCCTTGTTCTTGCTGCCCTTGGGGATCGCCCACGAGTCGATGGCGTAGATGCTGCCATTCCATACCGTGTGCACATTGGCGCCGGCCGCCTGTGCGGCGAACACCCGGCCGTTGAACGCGGTGCTCATCACCACGTCGCCGCTGGCCAGGAACTGCATCGGCTGCGCACCGGCCTCCCACCACTGGATGTCTGGCTTGATCTGGTCCAGCTTGCGGAATGCCCGCTCCACCCCTTCCGGCGTCGACAACACCTTGTACACGTCGGCATACGGCACGCCATCGGCCATCAGTGCCGCTTCCAGGGTGTACTTGGCGCCCTTGCGCAGGCTGCGCTTGCCCGGAAACTTCTTGGTGTCCCAGAAATCGCTCCAGCCGGTAGGCGCCTGCTTGAGCTTGTCGCCGTTGTAGGCAAGTGCCATCGACCATACCAGCAGGCCGCCGCCGCAGTCCGACAGGGTGCCGGGCACGAAATCCGATTCCTTGCCGATACGGTTGAGGTCCAGGTGTTCGAACAGGCCCTCCTCGCAGCCACGGATCAGTTCGGCACTCTCGACCTGCACCACGTCCCAGTTAACGCTGTTGGTGTCGACCATGACCTTGATCCGGCCCATTTCGCCGTTGTATTCACCCGCTACCACCTTGCTGTGGCTGGCGGCGGCAAAGGGGGCGTAGAAGGCCTCGGTCTGTACATCCTTGCTGGCACCGCCAAACGAAATCACGGTGATTTCGGCAGCAAGGGCGTTGGCGGCAAAAGCACTGAGCAACACGGCGGCAATGGTGGTTTTTTTCATGTCTACCTCTGTAATTTATTGGTTTTGGCAGAGTTGATACACGCTGGGCGTCCTTTCGGGTGGTCGCACTTCAGCTTCGGTAATCCACCTGATCACCACTGATCAGGCGCAAGGCGGCGGTCCAGGCCAACAGGTGGAGTTGCTGATCGAATTCGGCGTCGGACTGCTGCGCGGTCAGTTCGCAGACCGCTTCGTCCGGCAGGCGCAGCGGCGAGTTGCCCGCCAGTGCCTGTACCTGCGCCTGGCAGGCGCGCTCCAGGAAGTAGATCTGGTTGAAGGCCTCGGCAATGCAGCGCCCGGCGGCCAGCAGGCCATGGTTGCGCAGGATCATCGCCATGTGCGGGCCCAGGTCCCTGACCAGGCGCTCGCCTTCGGCCGGGTTCAGCGCAATGCCCTCGTAGTCGTGGTAACCCAGGCGGCGATAGAACTTCAGCGCATGCTGGGTGATCGGCAACAGCCCCTGCTCCTGGGCCGACACGGCCATGCCGGCTGCGGTATGGGTGTGCACCACACAGGCCAGGTCCGGACGTGCGGCGTGGATCGCCGAATGGATGTTGAAGCCGGCACGGTTGACGCTGCCGGCGTCATAGCCAGGGTCGATGGTGTTGCCGTGGTGGTCGATCTTGATCAGGTCCGAGGCGCGCATTTCATGAAACAGCACGCCGTAGCGGTTGATCAGGAAATGCCCCGGCTCGCCGGGGACACGGGCCGAGATGTGCGTGTCGATCAGATCGGTCATGCGAAAGTGGGCCAGCAGCCGGTACAGCGCTGCCAGGTCGCAACGGGTCTGCCACTCTTCGGGCGAAACCTGCTGCGCGTCGATCCGCGGGGTGTTGGGGTGCATCGCGCCTCCTTGTTCATGGTATGTTTCGGGCACTTGGCCCGCCGGCATGCAGGGATGTTGCAGCAGCCCCCGGCGGCCCACCATGCACAGAACGCGCTGGTTGTGCCGGCCCTGTTATGGTGTTTTCACCAGTACACCCACCGCCACACCCTCGCCTGACGGATGTTTTCTATGATGTTGTTGGATGCCAGCTCGTCGCAGTCGCTGGTCAACCAGATCGTTGCGGGCATCACCCTCGCGATCAACGAACAGCGCTTGCGCCCGGGCACCAAGCTGCCCTCCATCCGCAAGTTCGCGCAAACCCACAAGGTCAGCCATTTCACCGCCGTCGAGGCCTATGACCGGCTGGTGGCCCTGGGTTACCTGACGGCGGTGCGCAATGCCGGCTTCTATGTACGCAGCGCCCCCGACACCCCCGCCCCGCCGCCGATGCCCAGTGCCAGCGACGATGCCTTCGACTTCGACGCCTACCTGCTGCTGCAGAAGGTGTTCCAGCCACTGGGCATGGACCTGCGCCCGGGCATCGGCCTGCTGCCCGAGCCCTGGAGCGACGATGACGGGGTGCAACGCAGCCTGCGCGCCCTGAGCCGTCGCGACCCGAGCGAGTTCACCGGCTACGGCCATGCCAAGGGGTGCGCCAACCTGCGCGCCCGGCTGGTGGAGAAACTGCTCGATACCCGGGTCAACGCCCACCCCGAGCAGATTCTGCTGACCAGCGGCGCCAGCCATGCGCTGGACCTGCTGGTGCGCTACCTGGTGCACCGCGGCGACAGCGTGCTGGTGGACGAACCGGGCTACCACAACCTGTTCCTCAACCTGCGCCTGCAGGGGGCCCGTCTGCTGGGGGTGCCACGCACCCGCGACGGCATCGACCTGGACGTGCTCGAGGCGCAGATCCGCGAACACCGGCCCAAGGTGTTCTTCACCAACACGCGCCTGCAATGCCCCACCGGCACCAGCCTGACACTGGCGGTGGCCCACCGTCTGCTGCAACTGGCGGAAAAGTACGACTTCCTGATCGTGGAAAACGACATCTACGCCGACCTCGACCCGTCCGACCAGCAGGCGCTGGCAGGCATGGACCAGCTGGCGCGGGTGATCTACGTGGCCAGCTTCTCCAAGAGCATCGCGCCGTCGCTGCGGGTGGGGTTCGTTGCCGCGCACCGCGACCTGATCGACGAACTGGTGCCACTGAAGATGGCCAGCGGCCTGACCACCTCGGCAATTGCCGAGGAACTGGCACTGGAGGTGCTGCTGCAGGGGCGCCACCGCAAGCACGTCAAGCAGTTGCAGGCCAACCTGGCCCTGGCCCATGAACAGGTGGCGCGCAAGCTCGAGGCGGTGGGCATGGAGATCTTCGTCAAGCCCCATGCGGGGTTGTTCCTGTGGGCCCGTCACCCCCAGGTCGAAGACGCCACGGCACTGGCCATGGACGCACGCGAACACAAGATTCTGCTCGCGCCCGGGCAACTGTTCATGCCCGATGCGCGGGTGGTGCCGTGGCTGCGCTTCAATGTGGCGCACGCGCAGGATGAGCGGATCTACCGGCTGTTGGAGCAGGCCGCGCACTGACCAGATTCGACTCGCCTCTTCGCCAGTAGGCGCCGGCTTTGCCGGCGAAGCGGCCCGCCCGGGCGACACCCCCGCAGGTCCGGAGAATCAGGCATGACACGCAGAGGAATGCCGGTGGGCACGCCCGTTGCCCGCGCGGACAATGCGCCGCCTCTACCGTCATTGCTTTTGCGAGGTTCCCCCATGTACACCGCCATCGGCTACGCCGCCCAGTCGGCCACCACGCCCCTCGCCCCCATGACCTTCCAGCGCCGCAGCCCACGCCCCGACGACGTGGCCATCGAGATTCTCTACTGCGGCGTGTGCCACTCCGATATCCACCAGGCCCGCAACGAATGGGGCATCGCCGTGTACCCGCTGATGCCCGGCCACGAAATCGTGGGCAAGGTCACTGCCGTGGGCGCCAGCGTCAGCCGCTATCAGGTGGGTGACCTGGTGGGTGTGGGCTGCATGGTCGACTCCTGCCGCCACTGCCAGGCCTGCGCCGCCAACCTGGAACAGTACTGCCTCGAAGGCCCGACCATGACCTACGCCACCCCCGACCGGGTCGACGGCAGCAACACCATGGGCGGCTATTCCAGCAGTATCGTGGTCGACCAGCATTTCGTGGTGCGCATTCCGGCCGGCATGGACCTGGCCAGCGCCGCGCCGATCCTCTGCGCCGGCATCACCACCTATTCGCCGCTCAAGCACCACGGGGTCAAGGCCGGGCACAAGGTCGGCATCCTCGGCATGGGCGGCCTGGGTCACATGGGCATCAAGCTGGCCAAGGCCATGGGCGCCGAAGTCACCCTGTTCACCCGTTCGGCCAGCAAGGCCGAGGAAGCCCGCCGCCAGGGCGCCGACCATGTGGTGGTGTCCACCGATGCCGCGCAGATGGCCGAGGTGGCCGGGCACTTCGACTTTCTGCTCGACACCATCCCGGTGCAGCACGACCTCAACCCCTACCTGGAAACCCTGAAGTTCGACGGCGTGCACATCCTGGTGGGCCTGATCGAACCGGTGGAGCCGCCCCTGCACGCCGCCAACCTGGTGCTCAAGCGCCGCGTACTGGCCGGCTCGCTGATCGGCGGCATCGCCGA
Source organism: Pseudomonas sp. VE 267-6A (assembly GCF_024126555.1). Lineage (NCBI taxonomy): Bacteria > Pseudomonadati > Pseudomonadota > Gammaproteobacteria > Pseudomonadales > Pseudomonadaceae > Pseudomonas > Pseudomonas sp. VE 267-6A. The sequence goes on along the minus strand of NZ_JAMYBY010000013.1, from coordinate 117,951 downwards.
AACCCAGGAGGTGCTGGACTTCTGCGCCGAGCACGGCATTTGCTGCGACATCGAGATGCTCGACATCCAGCACATCAACGAGGCCTACAGCCGCATGATCGCCGGCGACGTGAAGTACCGCTTCGTGATCGACATGGCCTCGCTCAAGGCCTGAGCCCCCGCCTCACAGGTTGAAACGCCCCAGCAGGTGGTGCTGTTGCCCCACCTGCTCCACCATCACCGCACACTGGCGCACCTGCACCTGGGTGCCTGCGGCCACTTCATGACTGATGTCGCGAATGGTCGTGGTGTTGCGGTTGATCTCTTCGCTGGTGGCGCTCTGCTGCTCGGCCGCGGTGGCGATCTGGGTGTTCATGTCGTTGATGCGGGTGATCGCCTGGCGAATGCGCACGAGCCTGTCGTTGGCCGCGCCCGCCTCCTCGGCGGTCTTGCCGGCGCTGTCGCGGTTGTGCTGCATGCGCGACTCGGCGTGGCGCACCCCGGCCTGCAGCTGGTCGATCATCTGGCGGATCTCCTGGGTCGACTGCTGGGTGCGCGAGGCCAGCGTGCGCACCTCGTCGGCCACCACCGCGAAACCTCGCCCCGTCTCGCCGGCACGTGCAGCCTCGATGGCAGCATTGAGCGCCAGCAGGTTGGTCTGCTCGGCAATGCTGGTAATCACCGCCAGGATCGACTCGATGTTGTCGCTGAGGCGCGACAGGTCATTGATTGCATGGCCAGTGTCGTCCATTTCGCTGGCCAGTTGCCGGATCGCCGCGGTCGAGCGTCGCACCACGTCCTCGCCGCCGTGTGCTTCCTCGTCGGCAATCACTGCGGCCTGCGCCGCTGCCTGGGCGTTGCGCGCGACGTCTTCGGCGGTGGAGGCCATCTCCTGCATGGCCGTGGCCAGTTGGTCCAGCTCCTGCAACTGGCGCTGCAGGCGTTCATCGGTCCGGGTGGCTTCGGCCGACGTCAGGTGGGTGCTCTCGCGCACCTGGTTGGAGGTGCTCATCACCTGATGGATCAGGTTCTGCAGGTTGCCCAGAAAGCCGTTGAACTCGCGCGACACCAGCGCCACCTCGTCATTGCCGCCGTCGGGCAGGCACCGCGTCAAGTCGCCGTCGCCCTGGTTGACCTCATGGAACGAGCGGTGCAGCAGGTCCAGCGGCTTGAGCAGGCGCCCGAGCAGCAGGCCCAGCACCACGAGGCTCACCAGCACGCCGAGCAGCGTGGCCAGCACTGCACGCCAGGTCAGGCTGTCGGCCTCGGCCATCACGATGCGCTGGTCGAGCACCACGCCGATCAGCCAGTCCATGCCCTCCAGGTAGGTCAGCGGAGTGAAGGACACCAGTGAATCGTGATCGCCGGTTCTAACCGTCTGCAGCTGGCTGTCCAGCGCCGGGTGCTGGCCATCGAACAGGCTGCTGTAGGGCTTGCCGTTGTACTGGCTGTCGGGGTGGGAAATGATCGTGCCGTTGCGGCTGAGCAGAAAGGCATGGCCGGCGCCGTTGAAGTCCAGGGTATTGATGGCATCGGCCACGCTCTTGAGGCGGATATCGCCGCCCAGCACGCCGGCGAAGGTAGCGCCATCGTAGAGGCGCGTGACCGCCGAAATCAGCGTTTCGCCAGTGGCCGAGTCGATGTAGGGCTCGGTGAGCACCGCCTTGTCGGCGCCCTTGGCGACGGCATACCAGGGCCGTGTGCGCCCGTCCCAGCTCGCATCGGGGCGCCAGCTGGGCGTGTTGGTGAGGGGTTTGCCGTCGCGTTGCAAGGCGCCGAATATCAGGATGAACTCGTCCTTGAGCATCGGGCTGTCGATGATGCGCTGGGTGTTTTCAGGGCTGTAACGGCTGTCGATGGCCTGCGCCACCAGGCCCATGAGCTTGAGCTTGGCGTTCAGCCAGTTCTCTATCTGCCGGGCCAGGGCACCGCTGGACTCGGCGATGCCGGCAGAAACTTGCTTGTGCAGGGCGTCGCGCACCTGGCTGACCTGCGTGACCGACAGCAATCCGGTGGTAATGAACAGCAATGTGGCGGCCGCCAGGCCAGCCTTGTGAACGATCTTCATGCCTGCACTCCGTGCCGAATCGAGCAAACGGGCATGCTAGGCAGGCGTACTGGCACACTGCAATCAACGTTGCGATGATTGCCCGGTGCCGTGATGGGGATTGTTTACCGGCATCACGGCCACTGCCTGTAGGACGAACCCGGCGGGCGGCATCCGCGCCGCGGGCAGGCAAAAAAAAACCAGGGCCGTTCGCGGCCCTGGTCTTTTTCGTCATGGTGCCTGTCAGCCCTTGAGCTGCCTGGCCGCACGCACGTGCATGAACACGCCCATCAGTGCCACGATGGCCGCCGCCGCACCGGTGGAGAACACCAGTACCTGGTAGTCCGGCACAAAGGCCATGGTCACCAGGCACCCGATGATGAACACGATCACCAGGTAGGTCAGCCACGGGAACAACCACATCTTCAGGCGGATTTCCTTGCCCTCGGCTTCCAGCTTGCGGCGCATCTTCAGTTGCGAGAACGCGATCACCAGGTACACCAGCAAGGCGATCATGCCGGTGGTGTTCATCAGCACGTCCAGCACGTCTTTCGGGCGCAGGGTGTCGCTGAAGTTGATCAGGGCGACGAACACCGCCACCGAGCACGAACCGATGATGGCGAACACCGGCACACCGGTACCGGCGCGGGTGATCTTGAAGAACGACGGTGCATCACCGCGGGTCGACAGAGAGAACAGCATGCGCGAGGCGGTGTAGTGCGCCGAGATCAGGCAGCTGCTCACCGAGGTCAGCACCACGAAGTTCATCACGAACTCAGCGCCCGGAATGCCCAGCAGTTCCAGGGTACGACGGTACGAACCGTAGCCCGACTGGCCCATCAGCGGGTCGTTCCACGGCACCAGGGCCACGATCAGGAAGATCGAACCCACATAGAACAGGCACACACGCCACACCACCGAGTTGGTGGCCTTGACGATCTGCTCGGACGGGTTCTTCGACTCGGCGGCCGCGATGGTCACGATTTCGGCGCCCAGGAAGGCGAACATCACCCCCAGCATGGCCACCACCACTGCCTCCACCCCATTGGGCATGAAGCCCTGGGCCGTGAGGTTGCTGATGCCGTGGACCTCACCGGTGGGCCACAGGTTGGCCAAGGCCAGCCCGCACACCACAAGGAAGCATATGATCGCCACCACCTTTATCAGCGCGAACCAGAATTCGAACTCCCCGTAGTGCTTGACGTTGAAGAAGTTGACGCTGATCAGCACCAGGGTAGTGGCCAGCACGAACACGTTGACGCTGATGGAGGGGAACCAGCCGTGCAGGATCTTGCCCGCCACGTAGGCTTCCCAGGCCATCAGGATGACCCAGAACCACCAGTACAACCAGCCGATGGTGAAGCCTGCCCAGCGCCCGATGGCGCGCTCGGCGTAGGTGGAGAACGAGCCGGTGTCTGGCGAGGAGGTGGCCATTTCACCCAGCATGCGCATGATCAGCACCACCAGGATGCCGCCGGCCAGGTACGCCAGGATGGCGGCCGGCCCGGCGCTGTGGATCACACTCCCCGAGCCCACGAACAGCGCACCGCCGATCACCCCGGCGATGGACATCATGGTCAGGTGGCGCGATTTGAGCGAAGCGCTAAGCTTGCTCTCGGGCTCCACCTTGGAGGATGTGGAAGTCGATGTAGCGTCCATCAGTTGTCTACCCCTTGTTTTTCTTTTTCCAGCGAACACGCAAGACCGGCGAATGCCGGGCTTCATTGCTCGTCAGTGTCTGATTGTGTACGGGATGGATCGCAAACCCGGCGGGCATCCATGGCCTTGAAGGTCGGCAATCGTGCTGTGCACGCCCGGGGGCTTGCCCCTGGCGGTAGTGATCGGGCCTCTCAACATGCTTTAGCTGGCGAATACAGACCCCTAATGTAAAAATGTACGACACAGAGAGCCATGCACAGCGCCGTGAAATATGCACTGCACTGTACAGGCCGCCAATGCAGTACACCCCCGTTCCCTGCAGGCGCCAGGCGTTACGCACCCTGAAGGCACAGCCCCAACATGCTTGAATTACGACCCGACTCCGCCCCCCCGCTCGTCAACCAGATCATCAACGGGTTGCGTGAGTTGATCGAGAACCAGACCCTCAAACCCGGTGCCAAGGTACCGTCCATCCGCGCCTTCGCCGCCACCTACTCGGTCAGCACCTTCACCGTGGTCGAAGCCTACGATCGGCTGGTGGCCCAGGGCCTGCTGGTCAGCCGCGGCAATGCCGGCTTCTTCGTCAACCGCTCGGTCAACGAGCGCATCGAAAGCCAGGCCAGCGACGCCGAGCCGGGCAAGCCGGAGTTCAACTCCGAGTGGTACCTGCAGAACATCTTCGAAAGCCGCCAACTGGCCTTCAAGCCCGGCTGTGGCTGGCTGCCCAACGAGTGGATGTTCGAGGACGGCCTGCGCCGCGGGCTGCGCCAGGTGGCCGGCAGCGTGATGGAACTGAGCGGTTACGGCGACCCCATGGGCCTGCTCGAGCTGCGCACCCTCACCGCGCAGAACCTGGAACAGGACCAGCGCATCGTGGCCAACCCCAACCAGCTGATGCTCACCCACGGCGCCAGCCAGGCGCTGGACCTGGCGGTGCGCACCCTGGTGCGCCCAGGCGATGTGGTGCTGGTGGACGACCCGGGCTACCCCAACCTGATGAGCATCCTGCGCTTTCAGGGCGCCACCCTGATCGGCGTGCCGCGCACCCCGGCCGGGTACGACCTGGAGCATCTCGAGCGGCTGCTGGCCCACCACCGGCCCACGGTGTTCTTCACCCAGCCGCACCTGCACAGCCCCACCTGCTCGCGCACCCCGCTGGCGCAACTGCACCGCCTGCTGCAACTGTCGGCGCAACACGGCTTTCGCCTGGTGGAGAACAACCTGTACGCCGACATGGTGGCCGAACCGCAACCGTGCCTGAGCAGCCTGGACCACCTGCAGCAGGTGGTGTACGTGGGCAGCTATTCCAAGAGCATCTCGCCGAACGTGCGGGTGGGCTACATGCTGGCCAACCCCGAACTGATCCAGAAGCTGCTGCAACTGAAGATGCGCTCGGGCCTGACCACCTCACAGGTGATGGAACGCGTGGTGTATGCGGCCATCACCGACGGGCGCTGGCGCAAGCACCTCAAGCGCCTGCGCCAGCGCCTGGCCGAGGCGCAGCAGGAGGTCAGCCGGCGCCTGAACCGCCTGGGCTTCGAGATTTTCGTCGAGTCCGACGAGGGCATGTACCTGTGGACCCGCCACCCGCAGATCGCCAACAGCGCAGCGCTGGTGGACGACGCCCTGGAGCGCGGCATCATGATCGGCCCCGGCCAGTTGTTCATGGTCGACGCCCAGGCCACCGGCTGGATGCGCTTCAACGTGGCGTTCAGCACCGACCCGGCCTTGTGGCAGCAACTGGAAAAGCTGTTCGCCCGTCACGCCGCCTGAACCTGCGCAATTTTGTTCAATACGCCGCCCGCGGCCCCGCCACACACTTCCTGGACCCACATCCATAGAAGTGAAGGTTACATGGAGCAGTTCCTGATCATTGCAGCAGCGCACTTTCTGGCGCTGCTGTCACCGGGGCCGGATTTCTTCCTGGTGGCGCGCACCTCCCTGGCCACCAGCTGGCGCGTGGCCAGCGGAGCCTGCCTGGGCATCGCACTGGCCAACGGGGTGTTCATTGTCGCCGCCTTTACCGGCGTGTCGGTGCTGCAGCCGCACAGCACGCTGTTCATCGTGCTGCAACTGGCCGGTTGCGCCTACCTGCTGTACCTGGGCTGGCTGTTCATCCGCCATGCCGGTGCCAGCACGCTGGAGGTTGCCCCGCAGGGGTCGCCGGCACCGTCGCCCGCGGCCACCACCTGGCTGGGCGCCGCCGGCATGGGGGTGGTGTCCGGCATCCTCAACCCCAAGAACGCGCTGTTCTACGCCAGCCTGGCGGCCATGCTGAGCGGGCCGCAGGCAAGCCCTGGCTGGAAGCTGGCCTACGGCCTGTGGATGTTCGGCGTGGTGCTGGCGTGGGACCTGCTGGTGGCGGTGGTGATCGGCAACCGCCACGTGCGCCGCCGCTTCGCCCGTGCCCTGCCGTGGCTGGAGCGGGCCACGGGGGCGATGCTGGTGCTGCTGGCGCTGGGCGTGATCGCGGTAATGGCGCTGGGCTAGCACCGGGGCGTGGGGTAGGCTATGAGGCTTCATTTACCTGTTTTCAGGGATACCTATTGGCCGCTGCATGGGGCACAGTCGCCCCTACCGCGCGCCCGAGACTGCCCATGCCTATCCAGACGACTGTTCCCGAACCCACGCTGCTCGCGCCGGTACTGCTGGTGGAGGACGAGCCGCTGATCCACCGCCGCCTGGAAGCCCTGCTGCTGCAACTGGGCTACCGGCCCGAGGCCCTGCTGTTCGCCAGCTCGCTGGCCGAGGCCCGCGCCTGCCTGGCGGCGCAGCCGGTGGCGCTGGCGCTGGTAGACCTGGGCCTGCCCGACGGCAACGGCATCGAGCTGATCGAAGAGATGCACGCCACCGACCCCGGCCAGGCGATCCTGGTGATCTCGGCATGGAGCACCGAAGACACCCTGCTCGCGGCGCTGCGGGCAGGCGCCACCGGCTATGTGCTCAAGGAACGCGACGACCTGGAGATCCTGTTGTCGCTGCGCAGCGTGCTGCGCGGTGGCGCCCCCATCGACCCGTTCGTGGCCCGGCGCATCATCGAGGAACTGCGCCCGGGGGCCGCCCAGCCGGTCGACACCGCCGATGGCGAACGCCTGACCCCGCGTGAAGACCAGATCCTGCGCCTGGTGGCCGAGGGCCTGGGCAACCGCGAAATCGCCGAACAGCTGAACCTGTCGCGCTACACCGTCGAATGCCACGTCAAACGCATCTATCGCAAGCTGGCGGTGTCTTCGCGCACCCGCGCCATCCATGCGGCACGCACGCGTGGTCTGCTCGATTGAGAGGCCTGATGGCGTGCTGGCTGCTCGTCCTGTGCCTGTCGGGTGCAGCGCAGGCTGCAACGCCGGGCGGTGCAAGCTGCACCGTGCAGGTGCTGTCGGTAGCCGCCGCCCAGGGTGATGACCAGGGCAACCGCCCCGCGGCCGGCCCCTGGCAGGCCGTGACCCTGCCCGACGACTGGAGCCGACGCTGGCCGCAGCACGACGGCACGGTGTGGTACCGCCTCCAGTGGCAGCGCGACTGCGCGGCCGGTCAACGCATGCCGGTGGCACTGACGCTGCGCTCGGTGATCATGGCCGGCGAAGTGTTCGTCAACGACCAGCGCCTGTGGCGTGACAGCCAGCTGAGCGAGCCGCTGTCACGCAGCTGGAACATGCCCCGCTACTGGCACCTGCCCGAAGGCCTGTTGAACGAAGGCGTCAACACGCTGTGGGTACGTGTGGTGGGCCTGGCGGTACAGTCACCCGGGCTGGGGCCGGTGTACCTGGGGGATGAGGCCTCGGCACGCCAGCTGTATGAAGAATTGCTGTGGACCAACCGCTCGTTGTTCGTGCTCAACCTGACCGTCTCGGCGGTGCTGGGCGGGCTGTTCTTCTGTATCTGGGTGATCCGCCGCGAGCAACGGATCTTTGGCTGGTATGCGGCCATGGCCCTGTGCTGGGTGCTGTTCATCGCCAATATACTGATGACCAGCCCCTGGCCCTTCTCCACCACCCTGATGGCTGCGCGCTTCAACGGCATCGCGCTGGTGATGTACGTCACCTGTTTCTGCGTGTTTGTCTGGCGCTTTGGCGGGCAATCGCTGCCGCGCCTGGAGAAGGCACTCTGGCTGCTGACTGCCGCACTGGTGGCCTTGATGGCACTGGCCCCGGATGCCCGCGTCGGCAACGCGCAACTGGTGGCGGTGCTGAGCACGGCGACGGTGTTTTTCCTCAACTGCCTGCAGTTTCAGTTGCATGCCTTGCGCACCCGGCGGCCCGAGCATGTGTGGCTGGCCGCCAGCCTGCTGATATTCATGCTGGCCGGGGCCCATGACCTGCTGATAATGCTCAAGCTGATCGGCGAAACGCCCGCGTGGACACCGCTCACCAGTGTGGTGACGACCCTGTGCATGTCGGTGGTGCTGGGCTTGCGCCATGCGCGCAGCGTGCGCCGCATCGAGCGCTTCAACCTGGAGCTGGCCGAAGGCATCGAGCGCGCTCGCGGGGAACTGGCCACCACCCTCGAACGCGAACACGCCCTGGCGCTGACCAACTCCCGCCTGCAGGACCGCCTGCAGATCGCCCACGACCTGCATGATGGGCTGGGCGGTTCGCTGGTGCGCATGATGGCCATGGTCGAGCAGGCCAGCACGCCGCTGCAGGGCCCGCAGTTTCTGTCGATGCTCAAATTGCTGCGTGATGACCTGCGCCAGACCATCGACAATGGCTCCAGCGCCGGCATCAAGGTGCCGGCCACGCCGCAGGAATGGATCGCCCCGCTGCGCCATCGCTTCACCCAGCTGTTCGACGAACTGGATGTGACCTGCACCTGGCACTTTGCCGCGCAGTGGCGCACACCGCCCAGCGCCTTGCAGTGCATGGCATTGACACGCCTGGTGGAAGAGTCGCTGACCAATGTGGTCAAGCACAGCCGTGCCCGGCATGTGCAGGTTGAGCTGCAGCAGCCGCAGCCCGACAGCCTGGAGCTGAACATCGAGGATGACGGTATCGGCTTCGACGTGCTGGCGGTACAGCGCGCCGGGGTGAGCGTGGGCATGCGCAGCATGCATGCGCGCATCGCCCGGGTGGGCGGTCAGTTGGAGGTGGTTTCGCTGCCGGGTTGTACGCGGCTTGTTGCGCGCCTTGCGCTGCAACGGGAGGTGCCGGCCAGCGTGTGAGCCGGTACTGCAGGCATTCGCTTGGCCGGCAAGGCCGGCCCCTGCAGGGGTTGTGCTGCTCTGCAGAGGCCGGTCTTGCCGACGAACGCGCTACTTCACATCGAAACGGTCCAGGTTCATCACTTTGGCCCAGGCCGCCACGAAGTCGCTGACGAACTGCTGCTGCGCATCCGCACTGGCATACACCTCGGCCACGGCCCGCAATTGCGCGTTCGAGCCGAACACCAGGTCGACCCGGGTCGCGGTCCACTTCACCTGCCCGCTTTTGCGATCACGCCCTTCGAACGCCTGAGCGGCCTCGGACACCGGCTTCCACTCCACGCCCATGTCCAGCAGGTGGGTGAAGAAGTCGTTGGTCAGCGCCTGCGGCCGCTGGGTGAACACGCCATGGCTGCTCTGGCCCGCATTGGCCCCCAGCACCCGCAGGCCGCCCACCAGCACCGTCATCTCCGGTGCACTTAGCGTCAGCAGTTGCGCCTTGTCGATCAGCAGCGCTTCGGCCGGCACACGGTAGTGCCCCTTGAGGTAGTTGCGAAAACCATCGGCAATGGGTTCGAGAAAGCCGAACGACTCCACGTCCGTCTGCTCCTGGCTGGCATCGGTGCGCCCCGGCGTGAACGGCACCGTGACCGTATGCCCGGCGTTTTTCGCAGCCTGCTCGACACCGGCGTTGCCCGCCAGCACGATCAGATCGGCCAGGGAGATCTTCTTGCCACCGGCCTGCGCCCCATTGAATTCGTTCTGGATGCCTTCCAGGGTCGCGAGCACGGCGGCCAGCTGTTCGGGCTGGTTGGCCTGCCAGAACTTCTGCGGGGCCAGGCGCAGCCGCCCGCCATTGGCACCGCCGCGCTTGTCCGAACCCCTGAAGGTGGAAGCCGCCGCCCATGCGGTGGACACCAGCTGCGCCACCGACAGGCCCGAGGCCAATACCTTGGCCTTGAGCGCGGCGATGTCGCCGTCATCGACCAGCGGGTGGTCGACCTTGGGAATCGGGTCTTGCCACAGCAGCTCCTCAGCGGGCAGTTCCGGGCCCAGGTAACGCGACAGCGGGCCCATGTCACGGTGGATCAGCTTGTACCAGGCGCGGGCAAAGGCATCGCTCAGCTGGTCGGGGTTTTCCAGGTAGCGGCGCGAGATCTTCTCGTAGATCGGGTCGAAGCGCAGCGACAGGTCGGTGGTCAGCATGGTGGGGTTGCGCCGCCTGGACGGGTCGTGGGCGTCGGGGATGATACCGGCGCCGGCGCCGCCCTTGGGCGTCCACTGGTGGGCCCCGGCCGGGCTCTTGGTCAGCTCCCACTCGAAGCCGAACAGGTTCTCCAGGAAGTTGTTGCTCCAGCGGGTCGGGGTGGTGGTCCAGGTCACTTCCAGGCCGCTGGTGATGGTGTCCGGGCCCTTGCCGGTGCCGAAGCTGTTCTTCCAGCCCAGACCCTGCTCCTCCAGGCCTGCCGCTTCAGGCTCGGGGCCCACGTTGTCGGCCGGGCCGGCGCCGTGGGTCTTGCCGAAGGCGTGGCCGCCGGCGATCAGGGCCACGGTTTCCTCGTCGTTCATGGCCATGCGCCCGAAGGTCTCGCGAATGTCCTTGGCGGCGGCGACCGGGTCGGGGTTGCCTTCCGGGCCTTCCGGGTTCACGTAGATCAGCCCCATCTGCACTGCGGCCAGGGGGTTCTCCAGGTTGCGGCCCTGCTCGGTACGGCTTTCTTCGTTGCCGTGCTGCTCGGGTTCGGCCACCAGGGTGCCCTCGCCCGGCGGCTGCATGGCTTCAGGGTCTTTGCCGTAGCGCGTGTCGCCGCCCAGCCATTTGTTCTCCGAACCCCAGTACACGTCCTCGTCCGGCGCCCACACGTCCGGGCGACCGCCGGAAAACCCGAAGGTCTTGAAGCCCATCGACTCCAGCGCCACGTTGCCGGTGAGCACGATCAGGTCGGCCCAGGAAATCGCCCGCCCGTACTTCTGCTTGATCGGCCACAGCAGCCGCCGCGCCTTGTCGAGGCTGACGTTGTCGGGCCAGCTGTTGAGCGGCGCGAAGCGCTGCTGGCCGGAGCCGGCACCGCCGCGCCCGTCGCCGGTACGGTAGGTGCCCGCACTGTGCCAGGCCATGCGCACGAACAGTGGCCCGTAATGGCCGAAGTCGGCCGGCCACCAGTCCTGCGAGTCGGTCATCAGCGCGGTGAGGTCCTGCTTGAGGGCCTGGAAGTCCAGGCTCTTGAACGCCTGGGCATAGTCGAAGCCCTCGCCCAGCGGGTCGGCCTGGGGCGCGTGCTGATGCAGGATCTTCAGGTTGAGCTGGTTGGGCCACCAGTCACGGTTGGTGGTGCCACCGCCGGCGGCATGATTGAACGGGCATTTCGATTCAGTTGCCATGTGAGAGCTACCCTTGGTCGAGTTCATGTCGCCAGGCAGCCCTGCCAGGGCGCCGTGGCAACGTGCGAAATCAGTTACACAGGTTGCATCGTCAACGACTCGAACGGCTGAGCGCCGCGATCTTGTCTCTTCATCAGGATGGGTCGGCCAGCTGGCGCCGGCACCGAACTAAGGCTAGTTCGCCGCCCCCGAGTCGGCAAATAGCCGCAGTATTGGTGGGTGATAGCCATAATCTCTTATACGGAACCCGCCAGGGAGCAGAAGGTAGGACAAACGCTCGCTGAGCCGTGCACCGATAACGCAGGCGTAGTCAGGGCGAGCGACCACCCCACGGGAGGCTCGCCCCATGGACATGCGCCCGCGTTCAACCGCCATCCACGAGGCCGGTCACGCCCTGGCCGTGTGGTGGAACGGCCAGCCCATTGCACGGGTGACCGTGCTGACCCACGCCCAGGCCGCCAGCGGCCCGCTGATCGACCTGAACGGGCGTGCGCACTTTGCCGAGGGGCTGGTGGAGGCGGACTATCTGATCGTGCACCCGGCCTTTGCCGCCCGTGGCATTGCCGAGTACCTACCCTCCCTCGTCGAACCCATCGAGCGCGACCTGCTGCACTGCTTTGCCGGGCCCGTGGCCGAAGCCATCCACCGGCACGCACGCTATGACCGGGTCTTGCGCGGCAGCGGCCGTGGCGACCGCTGCCGCGGGCATGAACTGATCAGCCTGTTGCCCGCGCACAAGCTGCTCGATGCCGAGGCCCTGGCCATCGCCCGGTCCGGCTGCCTGGTACGCCGGTACTGGGCGGGGCTGGTAGCAGTGGCCGACCTCTTGCAGGCACGGGGCGTGGTGGACGGCGAGCGAGTCAGCGCGTTGCTGTGCCAGGTGACTGGTGAATCACCGGCACAAGGGCCCGCAAGCCTGCGCGAGCTTGACCCTGAGGGCAGGCCCGACCAGAGGCAGGCAACCCGGCAAAAGCGTTAGCGCTTTTTGCAATAGCGCAAAAAAGCTGAGCTACAGTCGTAAAAGGCGCATCTGATACGTATTTATCAGGAGAAACTGATCTGTATCCACGGATGTTCACATCATGCAGGGATGAGCAACGATGGATCACTGGACAACGGAGCAACTGCGTCAGCTGGTGTGCTCGAAGGACCTGGACAGCCAGTTGGCGCAATTGGAAAAGCTGCTTCGGTGCCTGGGTTTCGACTGCTACGCCTTCAGTTTCACCACCCCGACCTTTTCGATCACACAAAGCAACTGCCCCAACCCATGGGGCGAGCGCTACCGTCGCCATGAGCCTGCGGTCGTTGAGCCCCTGCTTGCGCACAGCCGGCACTCATCCTTCCCGTTGCTGTGGACACCAGAGGCTTTCACCAGCCCCCCCGAGTTGTGGGCAGGCGCGCAGGATCACGGCGATTGCCTCGGCTGGACCCAACCCTTTCACGATGAGCACGGCAGGTTCAGCAGCTTGAGCGTGGTACGCCAACACCCGCCCGTGACCGTCAATGAGCTTTACCGCAAGGGGGCCGCGGTGCTGTGGCTGGTGCAGGTGCTGCATGCGACGGCGGCCGCTCTGGTGAATGACCCGCAGGGGCCGTCATCATCCGAGTGACCCGCAATGGGGTTCGCCAGCGCCACATGGGATATCCTCGCTACCTGACCCGTTCAAAGATCGAGTGGAAGACCCATTGAAACTGCTGAAGGAAAACAGAGAAATCCTCCTGTCTGGAGAAGAAGCCATCCACCTTGTCGCCGATATCGAATACATGCTCATTTCCCTGAGAGACATTGCCCGCCATTACTACAGGGATGTTGATGGCGACATCAGCCCACGCAACAGAGCGCTGTATTGCGAAGAGACGACACGGTTCATCGATGAAAACCAGATCACCCATCGACTGGCCGCCATGCGAAGAACAATCACTGAAAAGTTCGACCTCGAGCTGGGCTGCGACGACATGGATGACATTGAAAGAGCGGTGGCCGAGATGGACTACTGGAAGCCCAAACAGGCAACGTAGCCAGCTACGTTGCTTGCACAAAGGCAGGCATGAACCCTACTCGACCATCAACCCTCGACGCACCCGCCCCGCCCTTTTGTAGGCCCTGACCACCGTATTGGTCTCACACGAGATGATCCCCTCCAGGGATCCCATGCGGGCGGTCGAGACGGTCCATAGATCATGGATATCACGGCACAGCACATGCCAGAACAGCTGCGAGCCGCCACTGGTGCCAAACAGGCAACGCGTGTGTTCATCCTTCGCCAGTTCCTGGGCAATGCCCTCCGCCGCACCCGGTCGAGTCTGCAACGACACAATCGCCTCTACCCCATAGCCCACCAGCAACGGCTCGAGCTCCACACGAAATGTCAGGGCATTGCTGTCGACGAGCCCACTCAGCATCCGCTGAACCTTCGGCTCACTGACTCCACATGTCTCGGCAAGCACGCCCAGGCTGGCCCTTCCATCCAGGGTCAGGGCGCCCAGTAACCGCATTTCGTCAGCACTCAGGCTCACAGGCCCGGCCAGCACCGGCTCGGTAGGCACCGAACCATCAATACGCCAGCGGCTGGCTCGTCGGAACGACCTGAGCACCACCTGCGTCTGAACCTGCCTAACCCCCGGCACCAGCGGCAACTCCCGCACCACCATGTCAGAAAGCGCTTCCACGCTGGGCAGGTTGATCTCGGTGAAGATGTCGAACTCGCCCGTTGTCGCCATCACAACCTGCGTCTGTGCCCACTGCGCCAGGTGCTGCGCCACTTCGCTCTGACGACCGTCTGCTACCCGAATCCAGGCATGCAGCACCGGGCCACTCCCCACCACAACCGGGTCGAGCTCGCCGATCACCCGGATATACCCGTTGTCCATCAAGCGTTGCAGCCGACGCGAAAGCGTACGCTCCGCCACATCGCAGCCGGCGCTCAGATCCCGCCAGGTGCCGCGAGGGTTCGCCTGCAGTGCAATCAGGCAGGCCAGATCCGCGTCATCCAACGCAAAATGTCTTTTTTCATCCGAATCAACGGTTGACGAGACCATATCCTTACAATACCTTCGCTCAAGTGGCCAAATTAATACAAAAAAACGCCGCATATGTCTAAAAACAATTACAACTCAAACCCAAAGGCACAAGCCAATGAATTATGCGACTCAAACGTCCGAAGCGGCAAAGCCGCAGGTATCAACCGCGCGCAAAATTGCTGCTGGCAGCATTGGCAATGCGGTGGAGTGGTTCGATTGGACGATCTATGCGTCGTTCGCGGTGTTCTTTTCCACACAATTCTTTCCAAAAAATGACGAAACGGCGTCCCTGCTGGCGACCTTCGCGATTTTCGCCGTGGGGTTCTTCATGCGCCCGATCGGCGGCTGGGCCCTGGGGATCTACTCTGATCGCTATGGCCGCAAATCGGCACTGGGGGTCACCATCCTGCTGATGGCAGGCGGGTCCCTGATGATCGGCATCACCCCCACCTACGAGAAGATCGGCCTGCTCGCGCCGGTCTTGCTGGTGATAGCGCGCCTGATGCAAGGCTTGTCGCTGGGCGGTGAATACGCTTCAGCCTCTACCTACCTTGCCGAGTTGGCGCCGGACCACCGTCGCGGGTTCTTTTCAAGCTTTGTGTTCTTCAGCTCCGCCGCGGGCATTCTGACCGCCTCGGCGATCGGTTGGGCGCTGACCACCCTCCTCACCGAGGAACAGATGAGAGAGTTCGGCTGGCGCATTCCGTTCCTGCTCGGCGCCCTGGGCGGTATCGCAGGCATCTGGCTACGTATGTCGGTACCTGAAGCAGAAGCCTCCACGCCGCCAACCGCAGACAAGGTAGAGAAGCAACCGCTGCGCACCCTGCTGCGCGATTATCCGCGCGAGACCCTGCGGATCGTGGGCTTTTCGATCCTGAGCACCTTTGCCTTCTACCTGTTCGTCATCTACATCCCGACCTATGCCATCCGTGCGCTGCACGTGGAGTCCTCGACAGCGTTCGCTGCAAACACGGTTGCAATGGTCGCGTTCATGCTCGTGCACCCACTCTTCGGCATGCTCTCTGACAAGTTCGGGCGCAAGCCGCAACTGATCGTGTTCGCCCTGGGCTACCTGGTGTTCTTCTACCCGATCATCACCAGCATGCAGCCGACGTTCTCGTCGATCCTGATGGTGGAGCTGTTCGGCCTTATGCTCTACGCGCTCTATACCTCCATCGCCCCGGCAATCATGTCCGAACAGTTCCCCAGCCGCGTTCGCGCCGTCGGCATTGGTGCTCCCTACAACCTGATGGTGGCGCTGCTGGGCGGTACCACGCCGTATCTGCTGACCTGGCTGCAGAGCAACGGTCAGGAGAGCTGGTTCTTCTACTACGTGCTCGCAGGCGCCGCGCTCACGCTTGTGACCTTCATCAAAATGCCGGAAACAGCCGGAAAGCCACTGAAATAGTCACTGGCTCGAACAACGCCATGCAATCCCCGTCAACGAGTATCGGATACGGGGATTACCGACCCACACCGCTTAGAACCTAGAACCCATGCTCGAACGATCCGAAGCCCTATGTTTCCAGTCTGCCCTGCAGATTGCCCATCTGATCGCTACCCGGCAGATCACCTCGCGTGCCGTCACGCACTACTTTCTGGACCGCATTGCTCGCGGCAGCGAGCTCAATGCCTTTACCGCAGTGTTCGCAGAGCAAGCCCTGGCGGCAGCCGATGCCGCCGACAGTGCGCTCGAGGCAGGCCACCCATTGAGCGCTTTGCATGGCGTACCGGTCGCCATCAAGGACAACATCGAAATCGCCCATACCCCGGCATCGGCAGGTTCGTTGAGCCGCCTGAGCACTGTCAGTGCCGTGACCAGCACCGTCGCGCAACGATTGCAGGCGGCCGGAATGGTTATCCTGGGCAAGACCCAGATGACCGAATTTGCGTTCGGCCTGTCCGGGCAGAACCCGACCCGAGGCACGCCCTGGAACCCGTGGGACACAACGCTGCATCGCGCCCCGGGCGGTTCCTCTTCAGGTGCGGCGGTTGCTGTTGCCGCAGGGCTTGTACCTGTTGCAGTGGGGGGCGATACCGGCGGATCGATCCGAGCCCCCGCATCGCTCAATCATCTGGTCGGCTTCAAGCCGTCCAGCGGGGTCATCAGCGTGCACGGTGTGGTTCCGCTTGCGCCCAGCCTCGACGTGCTGGGCCCGATCGCCCGTGATGTTGGCGACGCCCATGCACTCACGGCCATCCTTGCCAGCCCGTCTACCGGCAGTGGGTCGAGCGTTCAGGCCGACCTTGCAGGTGAGCTGGTACCAGCCAAGCCGGGCACGGTGTTCGTACTGGACCAGAGCGCGTTCCCAAGTGCGCTGTCCGTGGGCGCTCGCCGGGTTTGGGATCAGGCCCTGGTCACCCTGGAAAAGGCCGGCTGGACGCTCCAGAGCTGGGTTCCAGAGGATGAGTTGAACATTGGCCGGCTGTCCGAGTGCAACTCGATGATCATTGCCTATGAGGGGTATCGCGAGTTCGGCCACCTTGCACATGACCCTGCGCAGCCGCTCTGGGGGGTGGTGCGCAATCGCATCCTGGCCGGCGCGGCCATCAGCCGTGACGACTACGAACACGCCGTTGCACAGCGTGCCCACGCCGCCGAGGCCTTCAGACGAGCGATCGGCTCATCCGGTGCTCTGCTGATGCCGGTCAGCGGTCACGGGGCCCTGCCTCTTGATGACCAGGACGCTGCTCACGTGAGCATCGGCACGTTCAGCCGCGCCAGTAACTACCTCGGCACCCCGGCAATCGCCCTACCCGCCGGATTCGATGAAGCACAGATGCCGATTGGCGTGCAGCTGCTGTCACCGGTATCTACCGACATGCACTTGCTGAACATGGCGAGCGCCATGGCGCCTGCACTGTTGCTTGACGAGCGCAAGCCCGAGCTGGGGCGGTGGGGGCTTTAAGCCCGGAACAACACTCGCGTAGCACCTGGCGCAACGTCTTCAGTGATGTTGCGCAGGTGTCATCCAGGCAGACCATCGCCGTGCGCTGCGATCGTCAGGCCGTTGCAATGCGAAGACTTTTCTACCCATCTCCGGTACCGGCGAGTGCGAAAGGCCATGGCGGCCTGTTGCAGGATCAGCGCGAGCAACGGTGAAACACTCGGGTCGGGATTTTTATTGCGACTGAGTTTACGCAGTTGAAACTTCACTACAGCCATGTTCGCCAAGGCCGCCATGGCTTTGTTTTTCCAGGTGATCGGCGGCAATTGCGGGGCATTGTCGTTGCCCGCCAACCACTGGCGAGGCAGGTGCGGGTCGATAGCAAGAGCGGTTCCGATGCCCACCATGTCCACACCGCTCTGCACGACGCTGTCGGCCACCGGGCGGCGGCGTATACCGCCAGTGACCATCACCGGCATGTTGGCGACGGTTTGGATATCACGGGCGAACTCGACGAAATAGGCTTCGCGAGCCAGTGTGCGACCATCGCGCGCGTCACCCTGCATGGCGGGTACTTCGTAGCTGCCTCCCGATAACTCCACCATGTCCACGCCCAGGTCGTTGAGCAACTCAACCACCTTTTTCGCGTCATCGGCGGTGAATCCTCCGCGCTGGAAATCGGCGGAGTTCAGCTTGACCGCCACTGCAAAATCCGCAGAAACCACAGCCCTGACCGCCTTGACGATTTCGAGCAACAGGCGCGCCCGGTTTTCCAGAGGGCCACCCCACTCGTCCGTCCGCTGGTTGGTCAACGGCGAAAGGAACTGGCTCAACAAATAGCCATGGGCAGCATGAATTTCCACACCAGTAAATCCGGCCTGCTCGCCGAGGCGTGCGGTATTCGCGAAGCGCTGAACAACCTCTTCGATCACGCCTTGGGTCATCGCATGAGGTGTGGCAAATCGCCTGGACATTTTGCCGAGGTCCAGCGGCACGGCTGACGGGGCCCAGGTCTTTTGCCCAAGATTGGACTGCATCTGGCGACCGGGATGATTGATCTGCAACCAGAACTGCGCACCACCAGACCGACCTGTACGCGCCCAGTGCTTGAACTTGTGCAATTGCTGATCGTCTTGCAACACCACGCCACCCGGTCCGGTCATGGCGCGGCCGTCGACCATAACGTTGCCGGTAATGATCAGGCCGGCACCACCGTCGGCCCATGCTTGATAGAGACGCAGCAAGTCCTTGGAAGGCGCCTGATCGGCGTCCGCCATGTTCTCCTCCATGGCAGCTTTGGCGATTCGGTTCTTGACGGTTGAACCGTTGGGAAGCATCAGGGTGTCGAACACATTCATGGAGCAGCCCTCAACTGAAGAGGAGGCCACCTTAAGATTAAAGTCAACTTTAAGGTCAATACCCTTTTGCGCAGTGCAGCAGTGGAGTTTGACCTTAACGCACCGCACGCTTGCCCGGCGCTTTGCCAATGCCTTCTTCACGCAGGCGATTTATCAGCATTTGCGCATTTTCCGCGCACGCCATGCTTTCGGGCTTACCCTCGATGCCCTTGATGACGAGCAGAAGCTGCGCTTTGTTGTGGGCTAGCCGTTGCTGTAGAACAGCGATTTCCTCAACCTTTTGCTTTAGCCCGCTGAGCAATTCATCGTGCTGCCAACCGCTGGCATTCATCGGCATCAACTGCCGAATTTCTTCCAATGAAAAACCCGCCGCCTGCGCTGCGGTGATGACCTCCAACACCCACGTGGTATCAGGCGCGTAGTCCCTGTAACCATTTGCTTTGCGCTCGACAGATTTGATCAAGCCGCTCGACTCGTAGAACCGGATGCGTGAGGGCGCCAAACCACTGATTTTCGCCAGTTCGCCTATTCGCATAACCCACCCTGAACACTCTGTTGACCTTGAAGTTGACTTTAAACCTAAAGCCATCGGGGCGGCCAACCATCACGCATTGAATTCAGGCTCGACCACTGTCTACGCCACTGGCATCAGCGCTTCGTCACGCCACTGTTGATGCAACAGTTCTGGAACGCCAGCCATACGCCAACACCATCAGCAGCCCCAGAGCACCCATCGACGCTCCGGCCAGGGAAATGGCCGGATAACCCAACCCGGCGTTGATCACCGCTCCGCCCAGCGCTGCGCCAATCGCGTTGCCAAAATTGAAGGCGCCAATGTTCACCGCAGAGGCAAGATTGGGCGCGTCCTTCGCTGCCTCCATCACACGCATCTGCAGTGGCGGCACCAGGGCGAAACTGGCGATACCCCATATCAGGATGGCCAGAGCAGCCGGCACCGCCCAACGCATCAGCAGAGTGAACGCCAGCAAGACGAGAATCAGAACGCTTAGCGAGACGATCAAGGTGCGATCTATCGAGCGGTCGGCGGCCTTGCCGCCCCACAGGTTGCCCAGCGTCAACCCCACCCCGAAAAGAACCAGCATGCCAGTGATATAGGCGGTGGAACCATTGGTCTCGCTGCTGAGGATCGGCGCGATGTAAGTGAAGACAGTAAACATCGCGCTCGACCCGACTACGGTCAGGGCCAACGCGCCCAGCACCGGACCGCGCCCCAGTACTCGAATTTCGGCCATTACACCGACGCTTTGCGACGTCTTCAGGTTAGGCAGGGCGAACCATAATGCGGTCATGGTCACCACGCCGAGACCGGTAATTCCCCAGAAAGCGGTGCGCCAACCGAACAGTTCACCAAACCAGGTGGCCAGCGGCACACCGCCGATGGTCGCCAAGGTCAGGCCCATGAACATCGCCGCCACCGCCCCGGCACGTTTTTCCGGGGCGACCACGCTGGCGGCGACGATGGAGCCAACGCCAAAAAATGCACCATGGTTCAGTGAGGTCACCACCCTGGCGACCATGAGGCTGTAGTAATCGGTGGCCAGGGCTGACATCAGATTACCCAAGGTGAAAATCCCCATGAGCCCGATCAGCAGATAGCGTCGGGGAATCCTGCCGGTGGTCAGGGTCATCAGCGGTGCACCGAGCAATACGCCCAGCGCATAGGCACTGACCAGCAAACCGGCAGCGGGAATCGAAACGCCCAGATCCTGAGCGATACCCGGCAACATGCCCATGGGGGCGAATTCTGTTACGCCGATGCCAAAGGCACCGATGGCAAGTGCGACAAGTGGTGGATTGATACGCATGGAAGGCTCCTTATCTATGCCGCCAATGCTACGATGCAGTTTTTTAACGCGGTAGATAGCATTTTTGGCAATCACCTTTGCGCAGGAGGCACAAGTGGACTTCAACGGCAGGTCAGGTGAAATGAGCGTGTTCACCACCGTGGCGCACGAAGGCAGCCTGTCGGCCGCGGCGCGTGCACTGGGCGTGACACCCTCGGCAGTCAGTCGGGTCATCGCGCGTACCGAGCAACGCCTTGGCACCCGCCTGCTGTTGCGCACCACCCGAGCGATCGCCTTCACTGCCGAGGGCGAAGCGTTCCTGCGCGGCGCCCGGCGTATCCTGGCCGATATGGACGAGGTCGAAGCAGCGATCGCTGACCAGGGCGTGCCCAGGGGGCGATTGCGGGTCAGTGCCGCCCTTGGCCACGGGCGGCTGGCCATCGTCCCGCTGGTGGCAGCATTCAGCGCCCGTTACCCGAACATCGTCGTCGACCTTACCCTCGGCGACGAAGTGGTCGACATTCTCGGCGGGCAGGCCGATGTCGCGATCCGCTTCGGCCATCTGCCCGACAGCCCACTGACCGCGCGCAGGATCGGCGACACCGGCCAGGTGGTGGTGGCATCGCCCGAGTATCTGCAGCGCGAGGGCATCCCCAAGGAGCCGGAAGACTTGTTTCAGCACAATTGCCTGCGCTTCAACTTCCGGCGTGCCGAACCCAACTGGCCGTTCATCCGCGATGGAAAAGAGTTTTCCCTGAAGGTCAGCGGCAACATCGAATGCAGCAGTGGTGAAGCGCTGGCACAACTTGCGCGAGTAGGCGCCGGCATTGCACGTATCGGTGAGTTCAGCGTGCGCGAGGATCTGCAGCGCGGCACCCTGATTCCGCTGCTGGAAGCCTGGAACCCAGGGGACCAGGAACCGATCCATGCTGTGTTCGTCGGCGGGGCGGCAATGCCGGCGCGGGTGCGATTGTTCGTGGACTTCTTGCTGGAACATCACCGGATGTAAGCGCTTGATCTGAAATTTCCGGGTACTTGTGGTGTTGAAGTCTCGAAAATGTCGTTACCTCACCAGCATCAATGCTGAAACGGTAACCCCTCCAGCTTCCCCACAAGCCAGAACCTTGAATACCCACCCCCACCCCGTTAACCTTCGCCCATCGCTTTTTGTGTCTGCTGTTTCGTGTCATGGCAGCTGTGCGTGGGGCGCATTCGTGCGCGCCGGGTTCCTTGATTCCCGGTCTACCAACCTGCGTACAGCGCCACCCTTCGTCTGGTAGCGATAGGTGTCGGCTCCACCAATCAAGGGAGCTGCACAATCACAAGAATCGTCCCCGAACCCCGTGTGTTAATCCCCGCAAAACCACCTACACCGCCTTCGGCTGTAGCAACGGAAACCACCCTCCCCTGTTTTCCGTCTGCGAAGGCATCGAGCTCGAAGATGCGTTGGTCCATCTGTCGCTACAGATCCAATGCGCCAAGGACACCACCGCACAAGCTTGCGAACGCGCCGACGCGCAGTTCAAGCACCTGCTGGTGGCAGCGCAGCAGTCGCTGGAGATGAGCACCGTGTTGATCGACACGGTGCTGGACGGCATGGAGGCGCAAGCGGTAGACGCGTAACGACGAGACACCCGGGCCGCAGACGCGGCCCACTGATAGGGGTGCCTATGCGCCATGTAGGAGCCGGCTTTGCCGGCGAAGCGACGCGCGGGCAGCGCGCGGCCTAGAGAGCGCCATCAGATTCAAGGCATGCCCCCCAAACCCAGATGCAATTTCAAGACAGGTGACTGGGGATGTCTTCAGAAAGGCCACCGAAGGATCGCGGTGAGGTTATCAGGTGCCAGTCAATGCTGTTGTGCCGGTCACAAGATCGAGCGCCGCGAGCGCGGCGCTTCGCCGGCAAAGCCGGCTCCTACATGGGCTGCCACGTGCCAACGCCTGTGAGATTCGAGTTGCCAGCCACCACAACTACACCACCAGAATCGCCTCATGCACATCAATCGTCGGAATCGGCATCACCCCGCGTCGCATCTCGAGCCACTGGCGCATCTTGCAGGCATCGAAAATCTGCCCCTCGTCCATCATCGCCAGGATGAGCGTTTGAGACATACGGTAACATCCACACTGAAGGCAACGCCGCCCTTCCCACCCGGCTGGGCAGTCGATGGCCTCGGCGTGGCCGGCGCAGATCAGACAGCTCATGCAACCCCCTGATTGTTTTTCTGGGCGGGAAGGAACGTGCTGGTTACACCACAAAAAACAGCGTTCGAAAAAGGCATGAAAATTCCGTGCCAAGGCACGTATCTCGACAGATGGCAGCTGTTTCGGGCACCCGCCTCACTGGCCCTTGCGAAGGTCGTCGATCAGGGTCTTGTACCCGGCCACCTGCTGCTTGACGTAGGTGCGCAATTGATCACCGGTCAGGGCGAACGGCAGCAGCCTGAAGCCGCTGCGAAGCTGGGCGAACTGTTCCGAGGCCAGTAGCTGGTCGAAGGTGTGCTTCCACCAGGCATAATCCTCGTCGCTGACCCCGGGCCCCAGATAGAAACCCCTGACCACCGGGCAGACGATGTCGTAGCCCTGTTCCCTGGCGGTGGGTACGTCCTTGAGCTCACCGCCCAGGCGTTCTTCCGAGAGTACGGCCAGCAGGCGCATTTCTCCGCGCTGCAGGTGCGTGATGACCTCGAACGCATCGGTACTGCTGACTTCGATGTAACCGCCCAGCAACGCCGTGGCGCTTTCGCCGCCGCTTTCCAGGGCGATGTAGCGCAATTCGCCAATATCGATACCCGCGGCCTTGGCGAGCAATGCGGCCTGCACCCAGTCCTGCCCGCCGGCAGTGCCGCCGGAGCCGAACAGCACCTTGCGCGGCTGCTGCTTCAGCGCCCTGACCAGGTCGTCGAGGTTCTTGTACGGGGAGTCGCTTCTTACCGCGATGGCGCCATAGCTTTTGCCCAGGGCGGCGACCCAGCGTACCGCACCCTCGTCGAAGCGCCCGAACTTGCCCTGGGCAAGGTTGAGCAGCGACCCGCTGGACCATGCGATCAGGGTGCCCGGCTCTGCCGGCCGTTGCGCGATGATGGTGTTGTAGGTCACCGCCCCGACCCCACCGGGCATGTAGGTGATCTGCATGGGCTGGTCGAACACCTTGTTCTGGGCCAGGGCTGTCTTTATCAACTGGCACATCAGGTCCCCACCGCCACCCGATGAACCGGGCACGATGCACTCGGGCGAAGACGGCGGCGCCGCCAGCAACGAAGTGGCGAACAGGGAGCAAGCAATCGAGCAGATACTGCGCAGGAAAAACGTCATGGCGGTCGCCTGTTATTGTTTTTGGTATGACTTGGCAGTTGCGCACCGGGCGGGTTGTCGCCAGTGCACAACTGCACGTACCAAATCTTAGGCTGTGTAGCTTTCTCCAACCTTGCAGCAAGGCAGCGTACGCTGCCCGCGCCATGACTGCAAAACCGGCACCACGGCAGTTACGCAGCGCCCGCCTGGCGGCCGACGCTCAGCTGCAACTGGGCAACGCGCCCGATCTGCTCCCAGTCGATCTGCAGGCCCAGGCCCGGTTGCTGCGACACTGTCACCTGCCCTTGCGCGTTGGTGCGGATCGGGTTGGCGGTGGCGAACTCGAACAGCTCGACCTCGCACGCCTGTTCGAAGTAGCTGCACACCGGCTGCCCCAGCATCAGGTGCAGGTTGGCCGCCTGCGCCAGCGAATGCCCCCAGCTCTGCAGTTCGACCTTGAGCCCGCTGGCCGCAGCGTGGTGGATGATCTTCAGCGCGGGGGTGATGCCGCCGCAGGTCATCACATCCACCCGCACACGGCTCCAGCACTGCTGGCTGGCGGCAAACGCCACCAGCTGGCTGTCGGTGATGGCGTTGCCGGCGGCCAGTACCGGCACCTGCAGCCGCGTGCTCAAGTGCCGGTACCCGGCCAGGTCGTAGTCGTCCAGCGGCGCCTCGAACCAGGCGTAGCCCAGCTCGCCCAGCACCCGCCCGACCTTGAGCGCGGCGTCCAGGTCGTATCGCTGCTCCACGTCCAGCATCAGCGCCAGGCCCTTGTCGCCGTGGGCCCGCTGAACCTGCTCGAGCAGTTGCAGGTCGCGCGCCGGGTCGCACCAGCAATGGAACTTGATGGCCGCAAAGCCCGCCTCGACCAGTTGCTGCACGGCGTCCACATAGGCCTGCGGCGTGGCCAGCACCGGCGTGCTGGCGTAGGCGTCGATGCGCTCGCGGTAGCCGCCCAGCAGCCTGAACAGGGGCAGGCCCGCCGCCTGCGCCGCGATGTCCCACAGCGCCACGTCGATCAGCGCCTGGGCCTGGGCCGAGCGCGCATAGGCCCTGGGCTTGAAGTGCATCCACAGCCCTTCGCGCTGCAGTGCCGAGCGCCCGAGCAGGTCGGGGATCATGTCGCGCAGCGTCTCGGCCAGTACCGCGTCGGGGTGGTGCGTGGTGTACGAATCGGTAGCCGCCACGCCGACGATGCCGTCGCAGGTGCTGATGCGGATGAAGGTGTGCGTGGTGTACGGTGCCGGTTGCTCCGGGGTCCAGGTGGAGCCGCGCAGCGGCGGCGCGCACACGAACACCTCGACCCGGTCGATGATCTGGTTGTGCATGGGGGCCTCCCGCCTCTAGGTGCGAACGCGATAACGCTCGATCATCGCCTCGTCCAGTATCACGCCAAGGCCTGGGCTGTCGGGCACGCGCACATGGCCGTCCTCCAGTGCCAGCAGGTTGCTCACCAGGCCACGGAACAACGGGCTGTCGCTTTGCGAGTATTCGATCAACTCGCCAAACTCGCTGGCCGCCAGAAAGTGCACGGTGGCTGCCAGCAGGATGCCGGTGCTGAAGCCGTGGGGCACCAGTTGCGCGCCGTGCAGTTGCGCCAGTTCATAGATGTGGCGCATCTCGCTGATGCCGCCGCAGCGGGTGATGTCGGGCTGGATGATCGCCGGGCGCGAAGCCTCCAGAAAGTGACGGAACTCGTGCCGCGTGGCCAGCCCCTCGCCGCCGGATACGCGCAGCCCGGAGCGCTCGGCCAGGTACGCCAGGCCGCGGGTGTCGTCCGAAGGCAAGGGTTCCTCGATCCAGTTGAGGTTGAACTGGCGCAGTGCATCGCATTGCACCAGCGCGTGGGAGTAGTTGCGCCAGCGCCCCACCAGGTCGATCTGCAGTTGCACGTCGTCGCCGATCTCCTCGCGCACCAGTTGCAGCAATGCCTTGTCCCTGGGCAGGTCTTCGCCAAAACCTGCGCCGCCGAGCTTGATGCTGCGCAGGCCCTGGGCCAGCAGGCCGCGTACCCGCTCGCGGTTGCCGGCCTCGTCGGGCCGCGGGATGAAGGTGCCGTAGGCGGCGATGCGCTCACGGTACTTGCCGCCGAGCAGGGTGTGCACCGGCACGCCGTAGTGCTGGCCGGCGATGTCCCACAGGGCGATGTCGAGCGCGCTGATGGCATGGATGGCCACGCCGCGCCGGCCCATGTATTCGCAGTGGCGGTACATCTTCTTCCACAGCCGGTCGATTTCCAGCGGGTTCTCCCCGACCAGGATGTCGCGCAACCCCTGGCAGGTTTCATGGGATGCCGGGGTTTCGATCAGGGCCTTGACCACGGCCGGCGAGCTGTCGGTTTCACCGATGCCCAGCAGGCCGCTGTCGGTGTAGATGCGCACGATCAACGCATCCTCACCCCACTCGCAGGGCTGGTCGAGCCCAGGCACGCGCAACCAGATCGCTTCTACATCGACTATTTTCATTGCAGGTTTTCCAGAGTTTTCGGGGCGCCCTGGCAAGCTTGGCGAGGGGCCTGTTCGGCGTCGCACGCAGTGCCCTGGGCCAGGCGGGCGGACTGCGCTTCGATCAGGTGTGCGGGCATTGCCGCGTAGTCTTCGCGCAGCCACTTCAGCAGCCCCCAGATCTTCACCATGAGGATGAAGATGAACGGGATGGCGGTGAGGATCACGGCAGTCTTGAGGGTGTTGAGCGAGGCATTGATGTACAGCATCGCCAGCGGCAGCACGGCCAGCATCAGGCACCAGAACAGGCGCAGGCTCGGCGACGGGTCCTGGCCTTCACGCAGGTTGCGGGTGCTGGTGGCGGCCACGGTGTAGGCCACGGCGTCCAGGTGCGAGGCCAGGAACACCAGCATGAGCAGGAAGTACACCACCGACAGCAGTTTGCCGAACGGCAGGCTGGCGAGCAGCATCGACACCGCCGCTTCGCCGCCGGCACCGCTGAGCATGGCCGGGGCATTGACCACATCGGTGACGAACTGGTGAATGGCAAAGCTCTGCAGGCTGCCGAAGAAGAACCAGCAACCGCCGCAGCCGCCCAGGATCATCGCCAGTACCACCTCGCGAATCGTGCGGCCCTTGGAGACGCGGGTGACGAAAATTGCCACGCCCGGCGTGTAGGTGATCCAGTACAGCCAGTAGAACACGGTCCAGTCACGGGAGAAGCCGCCGTCCCCGGTAGGGTCGGTGAACAGGCTCATGTGGATGAAGTTCTGCAGGGTCAGGCCGATGGCGTTGGCGATGTTGCTGACGCTGAACTGGGTGGGCCCCAGCAGCAGCACGACCAGGGCGAACAGCATGGTCATGCCGCAGGCCAGTTTTGCCAGGCGCTGCATGCCGGAGCTGATGCCGATGTAGGAGCTGAGCGAGAACACCAGTGTCACCAGGATCACCAGCGACGCCTTGAGCATGAAGCCGTCGGCAAGCCCGGTGAGGTCCGACAGCCCCTTGGCCACGGTGGAGGTGGTCAGGGTGGTGGTCAGCACCAGCCCGCCGAAGGTGGCGAACAGGAAGATCAGGTCGATGACCCGCCCGACCGGGCCGTGGGCCTTGTAGCCGGTGATCGACTCGATGATGCCCGCCAGGCTCAAGCCTTTGTTCTTGCGCACATGGAAGTGATACGCCATCGCCAGCGAGGCGATGCCGTAGATGGCCCACGGGGTCACGCCCCAGTGGAAGAACGAGTAGGCGATGCTCATCTCCAGCGCCTGCTTGCTGGCGGCGGTGATGTTCAGGCCCGGGGTGAGGTAGTAGTAGGCCCATTCCATGAACGCCCAGTACATGGTCGCCGAGCCGAGGCCGGCGCAGATGAACATGAAGATCCAGCTGGTGTTCCTGTACTCGGGCTTGCCCTCGCCCAGGCGGATGTTGCCGTACTTGCTCATGCCCAGGCCGATCACCAGCACCACGCAGGCAAAGCCCAGTACCTGGACCAGCACACCGAAGGTGGTGGTGGCACGGGTGAAGAGCTGATCGGCCAGTACCTTGGCCTGATCGGGGAACATCATCAAACCGATGACCGTCAGCGATATCACCACGATGCTGGTGAAAATCAGCGTCAGGTCTTTCTGGGTGTTCTGCTGCATAGTGAGTCCCAACTGTTGTAATTATTGGACAGACCCCCGTATTGGCGGGCTCGGCGGCTAATGTAAGCTGGTGCCCAGCGCCGAGAGAATCGCGATTTGGTAATGGACTAATAACGAAGTCTTATGAATAAATTCGCCCTGACCCGCCTGCCGCACATGACCCTGCTGCTGGCCTTCAAGACCGTTGCCGAGCACGGCAGCTTCACCCGTGCCGCCACCGCGCTGCACCTGTCGCAGTCGGCCATCAGCCAGCAGGTGGTCAAGCTGGAGGAGGCATTGGGGGTGACGCTGTTCGTGCGTTCGACCCGTACCGTGGCCCTGACCAGGGCCGGCGCCGCGCTGCTGGACGATGTTCGCGCCCCCTTTGACCAGCTGGTGGCCGCCTTCGAGAAATGCGCGCGCAAGGCCGCACCGTCGGTGCTGCACATCGAGGCCGAGCCGGTGATGAGCGCGTTCTGGCTGACCCCGCGCCTGAAGCATTTCACCCAGCGCTTCCCCGCGCTGCGCATCCAGCAACTGCTGAGCACCCAGCGCGTCGAGTTTCCCGACGAGGTGGAGCTGGCGATCAAGTGGGGCACGGCCGACTGGCCGGGTTTCGACACGCAGTTTCTGATGGGCCTGAACTACGTGCCGATCTGCTCGCCCGCATTGCTCGAAGGGCCCGACGCGCTGCGGGTGCCGGCCGACCTGGCGCGTCACCCGCTGCTGCATGACCGGCATCATCACGACTGGGAAGCCTGGCAGGCGCTGTACCCCACGCCAGGGCTGGAGGTGCGCAGCGGGCACGTGGTCACCGACTCCAATGTGCTCGCGCAGCTGGCGATCGAGGGGCATGGTGTCGCCCTGTGTGCGATCGAGCTGACCGAACGGGCGGTGCGCAGCGGCGAACTGGTGATGCCCTTCCCCGAGCTGGTGATGCCGCATCAGCTGGCGTATTACCTGCTGACCAAGCCGCACAAGCAGATCAGCGACATGGCCCGGCAGTTCATTGCGTGGCTGAAGGAAGAGGCTGGCAACGGGACGTAGTGCGTGAATGGGTGCCCGATCAGCCCATCAGCTCGACATCCGGAATCGCCGCCACCGTGGTTTCGCGCAGCAGCGCCAGGAACTCGACGACATAGGGTTTCTGGCTGTCTGCCGGCAAGGTGGCAGCCCAGATATCCGAGATAAGCCCCTCGCGGGTGATGGGCCTGGCCGTCACGTACTGACGCTGGAGGTAGGTCTGCACGGCCCAGCGTGGCAGCACCGCAATGCCGCGCCGCGCTGCCACCAGCATCAGGATCGCGACAGTCAGCTCGGCGGTGCGGCGCACAGGCTTGATCCCCGCGGGCCGCAACAATGAGCGGACAATGTCCAGCGCGTCTTCCTCGATCGGATAGGTCACCAGGGTTTCGTCGATAAAGTCCTCGGCCGTCAAGAACTCGCGCAGGGCCAAGGGGTGGTCATTGGCAACCAGTGCCACCAGCGGATAGCGAAACAGCCCGTGAAAATCGACCCCTTCCTCGTCCCTTTCGGAGCAGGACACCAGTGCAAGATCGGCGGTGCGCTGATGCAGCAGGCCAACGGGATCGTCGTGATAACCCGATACCAGGTCCACTTCCACCTCAGGCCAGCGTGCTCTAAAGGCATCGACTGCGGGCATGAGCCAGTCAAAACAGGTGTGGCATTCGACGGCGATACGCAAGGTACCGCCGGTGCCTTCGGCCATCTGCAGCAGGTCACGCGTGGTCTGATTAAGAATGGGCACCACTTTGTCGGCGGCTTCCAGCAGCCGCTTGCCAGCCGGCGTAAAGACCACCGGGGAAGACTTGCGAACGAACAATGGGGTGCCGAAAAACTCCTCCAGCGCCTTGATGTGATGGGACAAGGCGCCTTGGGTCAGTCGCATCCAGGACGCGGCGCGGGAGACGCTGCCACTGTCGCGCAGGGCCACCAGCGTTTGCAGGTGGCGAACATCGATCGGGATTCTGTCCATTAAATTTACTGAGGTTAGGTAACGATATTATTCGTTTGAATAATAGACCTGCGATTTTCATACTTCCAGCCTCGATTTCACCCAGGCAAGACAGAGGCTGCACGCAAGATGAAAAACACACACATGCACAGGCAGGTCGGCATTCTGGCAAGTGCACAGGCCTTGTTCCAGACGGTTTCGGTTCTGGTAATGACCATCGGCGCACTGGCAGGCGCCCAGTTGACCCACCGCGCCGACATGGCCACATTGCCTATCGCCAGCATGTTCCTGGGCACCGCACTGGCGATGTTTCCGGCCTCGTCATTCATGGCAAACGCCGGGCGCAGGGCCGGCTTTGTACTTGGCGCGGCGCTGGGCGTGACCGGCGGCATGGTCGCTGCCGCCGGTATATGGTTCGGCTCCCTGGCCCTGCTCGCACTGGGCACCTTCCTGGTCGGCACCTATCAGGCCTTTGCCCAGTTCTACCGTTTTGCCGCAAGCGAGGTCGCGGACGAGAGCTTGCGCCCCAAGGCCATCTCGCTGGTGCTGGCAGGTGGCATAGTCGCTGCACTGCTGGGGCCGGCGTTGGCGCGGTTCGGAGGCCAGTGGATAGGCCCGCAGTACTTCGGGTCATTTGTTCTGCTGACCGTCGTCGCCGTGTTGGGGCTGGGCGTGCTGCTGTTTCTGGATATGCCTGCCACCGAACCACCGGCGGCGGGCCTGGACAAGGGCCGGCCATGGGCACGGATCGTCCTGCAGCCGACCTACCTGGTAGCCCTGTTCGGCGCGGTGACCGGCTATGGCGTGATGATACTGGCGATGACGGCGACTCCGCTGGCGATGCTCCACCATCACCATCCGCTGGCCACGGCCGCCACCGTCATCCAGTTGCACGTGATGGGCATGTTCCTGCCCTCGTTCTTCACCGGCGCCCTGATTTCCCGGCTGGGTGCGGCGTGGGTGATGCTGCTGGGCGTGATGCTGCTGGCCTTGCACGTTCTGACCACCTGGTCCGGCACGGGCTTCAATGCCTTTGCCAGTGCTCTGGTTCTGCTGGGTGTGGGCTGGAATTTCCTGTTCATCGGCGGCACGGCCTTGCTGACCACAACCTACAGCCCGGCGGAAAAGAGCCGGGCCCAGGCGACCAACGACATGGCGATCTTTGCGGTGGGATTGACGTGCTCGTTTGGCGCCGGCGGCCTGCTCGACGTGTTTGGCTGGCAGGTGCTGAATGCGCTGCTGCTGCCTTGGCTGGGGCTTGCCGGCCTGATGATCGTATGGCGGCTCGTGGCTGAAAACCGCACCCGAACGCTACCGCAGGGCTAGGGCCGCACGGGGTGTGGCACCCGGGATGATCCGGCAAGCACTCCAGCTCTTGTATAGACTGGGTCTGGACGCGCCTCATCACTGACGGGATTGCACGATGAATCACCGCTACACCCGCCTGGACAGGCTGGCCAGCAGTTCACTGCGCCTGAACATGGGGCTTGCCGTGCTCCTGGGCCTGGCGCTGCTGTTGACTGGCTTGTGCTACTGGGGCGTGAATCGCGTGCTGCAGAAGCAGGAAGACACGGTGAAGTTTCACTTCGCCCGCCTGATGGAAAACATCCGCGAGCAGGAAGCCTTTCTCAGCGCCGTGTCGCGCAAAAGCGCCGAAGGCCAACTGCTGGGCGCCTCCAGTGTGCCGGTGGTGGTGCAACGGTCTTCGTCCGATGCCACCGGTGCGGTCTATGAAGAACTCGAATACGCCTTCTCCCTGCCGTTCAGCGTGAAGATCAACCCGGCCAGGATCGCAGCCTCGCAACACGCCAGCGTCTCTACCCTGGGGGCGAACCTGGCCAACTACTACAGTGCATTCTGGTCGGCTTCGCACTATCAATCGCCCCAGGTGCTGCTGTTCAACCTGCCGGACAACTTCGATATCAGCGTACCGGCCATGGGGCGCCTGCGCGGCACGGGTCGGCCCCGACAAGAGGACTTCGATCGTGTGGTGCGCCAGGTGGGCAAGAGCCTGCACGACCACGCGCCGCGGGACCACCAGGTGCAGTGGGTGCCCTATGACGCAGGCCCCGATGCCCCTGCCACTGTGCTGGGGTATGTCGACATCGACCTGTCGGCAACCCGGCTGCACATTTCAGGGGCCAGCCCCTCGGTGGTGGTGGCGTCCATGTTCACGCTGGATCAGGTCAACAACATCGAACGCATCATGCAATGGTCGATCTACGATCACTTCAGCCTGATCGCCCCCACCCGCGAGGCATTGGTGGGCGAGTTCAAGCCCGATCGGGTGCTGCATGAAGGCCTGAACCTGAACGCTGACGGGCTGGTGTTCCGTGTGACAAGCCCGGGCGAGCAGCCCTGGACCGGCATCTATGTGATCGGTTTCAAAAGCTTTGTGGACTATGCCTTCTGGCCGCTGCTGGGGCTGGTTGCACTGATGCTGGCCGGATTGGGCGGCGGCTGGGCATTCAATCACTGGTATCGCAAGCATGTGGTGTTGCCTGCCCACCGTGCACTTGAAGACATCGCCGAGAGCGAGGCTTTCAGTCGAGCCGTCATCGACACGGCGCCAGCCGGTCTGTGCGTGCTGCGTTGCAGCGACTACGCGGTGCTGCTGGAAAACCAGCACGCCCAGCAGTCCCACGGCAGCGCCACGCTGATCGGCGCCCTGCGTCGACAGCACGACCTGGCCGAGCGGGGCTCAACCGATCTGCAGGTTGAAGGCCGCCATTGGCACGTGAGCCTTGTGCCTACCCGCTACCACGGCGAAAACGCCTGGCTGTGTGCCTTTCATGACGTTACCCGGCTTGTCGAAGATGCCGCCAGCCTTGAACAGGCGCGCTTGGCCGCCGATTCCGCCAATGAAGCCAAGACACGTTTCCTGGCCACCATGAGCCATGAGATCCGCACACCGCTGTACGGCGTACTGGGCACCCTGGAGCTGATGGGGCTGACCGCGCTCGACCCGCGCCAGCAGCACTACCTGCAGACCATCCAGCGATCATCGGCCACCCTGTTCCAGCTGATCAGCGACGTGCTGGATGTGTCGAAGATCGAATCCGGACAGATGACCATCGACGATCTGGACTTCTGCCCTCTGGAGATGATCGAGGCCACACTCGGCACCTACAGTGCATACGCCCAGGCCAAAGGCTTGCAACTGTATGCCTGCATCGATGCCGACCTGCCCGACCGGCTGCGCGGCGATCCGTTGCGCATTCGCCAGATCCTCAACAACCTGCTGAGCAATGCCATCAAGTTCACCGACAGCGGCCGGGTGGTGCTGCGGGCTCGGGTCGTGGAACAGGACAGCGAATACAGCCAGTTGCAGTGGCAGGTCAGCGATTCGGGACTGGGCATTTCCCAGGCCCAGCAGGTGCATCTGTTCGACCCGTTCTATCAGGTGCGCGACGCCAGCAGCGAGGCCGGTGCAGGCCTGGGCCTGTCCATCTGCCGCCGGCTCTGCGAACTGATGGACGGCCAGCTCGACGTGGTCAGTGCAATCGGGCTGGGCAGCAGTTTCACCCTGCAGTTGAAGCTGCCCCGCGCGCCCGGCGCACTCACCGACTGTCCTGAATTCGAGCCATCCACCGCCCCTGTGTACGTGCGCGCGCCCGTCCCGGAACTGGCCCGGCACCTTTGCGCCTGGCTCGTTCGGCTGGGGGTAGACGCCCGTCCGCTGGCCAGCGACATGGGTTCGGGCAACGACGCGACACTGTTGGTGGACATGCTCGCGTCCGGTCAAGCGTGGGCTGGCCCCCGGATCAACGCCGTACCGGGCGGGCCCAACCCACCCGACCACGGCGCTGATGGCTGGGAGGTCGATGCCTACGACGTTCGCGCGATCGCCAGGGCGGTGGGCCTGGCGCACGGCGGTCACGACACGCAGCACAGCGCCTGGCCAGCGGGCACCCGCCAGCCACTGGACCTGCGGATTCTGGTAGCCGAAGACAACCCCATCAATCAGGCGATCATCAAGGAGCAACTCGAAGCCCTGGGCTGCGTGGTCACGGTGGCGTTCAACGGTGAGCAGGCACTGGCACTCTGGGCGCCCGGGGCGTACGACCTGGTGCTCACCGACGTCAACATGCCGGTTATCAATGGCTATGAGCTGACCCAGGCATTGCGCCAGCAGGATGCCGACCTGCCCGTGATCGGCATCACAGCCAACGCCATGCGCGATGAAGGCGAGCGCTGCGCGGCCGTGGGCATGAACGCCTGGATGGTCAAGCCCCTGAACCTGCACACCTTGCGCACTCAGCTGTTGCAGCACTGCGAGCTGGTTCTGCCGCAGCCCTTCACCGAGGTCGACGACGCCGCCACCACACCATCGAGCGACGTCGACACCGTCCACGTTCCGCCTGCGATGCGAAAACTGTTCATCACCTCGATGCGCGACGACCTGCGCAAGATCCACGTCGCACTGGACAACGCCGATGCCGGCGTCCTGGCGCAGGTACTGCACAGCCTGGGCGGCGCCCTGTGCTCGGTTCAGGCGTTCGCCCTGGCCACCTTGTGCGCCGAACTGGAATGCCAGCTTGCGGGGTCGCACATCACGCCGCAGCTGGCCCGGAAAGTACGCCAGGTGCAAACGCGCCTGGAGACCGTGCTGAACACACAGCAGGCCCTGGACGGTTGAAGACGTCCTGTCTTGCGTATTCGAAGAGGATTGTTGCGCAACGAAAAAAGGGCCACTTTTCAGTGGCCCTTCTTTCTGACGAATTACAGACCTTTCGATCTGTAGCTCCAAATACTGGAGCGGGAAACGAGACTCGAACTCGCGACCCCGACCTTGGCAAGGTCGTGCTCTACCAACTGAGCTATTCCCGCGTCGTGTTGATGGGGGCCATTCTAGCGATTTTAAAAACGCCGTCAACCCCTTGATTCAAAAAAGTTTATTTTATTTCAGAGCCTTCACGCAGGTGCGGCCAGGCTGCACGCAGGTAGTGCACCATCGACCACAGGGTCAGCCCCGCCGCCACCAGCAGCAGCGCATAACCCAGGCCTACCCAGAACCCCCACACCGGCGGGTTGCCCAGCAGGATCACCAGCGCCAGCATCTGCGCCGCGGTCTTCCACTTGCCCAGGTTGGACACCGCCACATGGGCACGTGCGCCCATCTCGGCCATCCATTCACGCAGCGCCGACACCACGATCTCGCGACCGATGATGACCGCCGCCGGCAGCGTGAGCCACAGGTTGGCATGCACCTGCACCAGCAGCACCAGGGCCACGGCCACCATCAGCTTGTCCGCGACCGGGTCGAGGAAGGCGCCAAACGGAGTGCTCTGCTGCCACCGACGAGCCAGGTAACCGTCCAGCCAGTCGGTGGCGGCGGCAACGGCAAACACGCTGCTGGCGGCTATGTAGCTCCAGTGATACGGCACATAGAACAGCAGTATGAAGATCGGTATGAGCAGAACGCGTAGTACGGTAAGCAGATTCGGGATATTCATCGGCACAACTGGCTGCGAGGTGAGCGGGCATTCTACTCGCTATGCAGGCTGTCATAAATCGACTCGGCAAGCTTTTTACTGATTCCGGGTGCTTTGGCGATTTCTTCGACGCTGGCACGGCTCAGTTCCTGCAGTCCGCCAAAGTGTTTTAGCAGGTCGCGCCGGCGCTTGGGCCCTACCCCGGCGACGCCTTCCAGGGTCGAGGTGCGCCGCGTCTTGCCGCGCCGCGCGCGGTGACCGGTGATGGCGAAACGGTGCGCCTCGTCGCGGATCTGCTGGATCAGGTGCAGCGCCGGCGAGTCGCCCTTGAGGGTGAACTCGTGGGCCACGTCGTTGAGGTACAAGGTTTCGAAACCGGCCTTGCGCGTGGTGCCCTTGGCCACGCCCAGCAGAATCAGGTCGGGCACGGCCAGTTCCTGCAGCACGTCGCGGGCCATGTTCAGCTGGCCCTTGCCGCCATCCACCAGCAGCACGTCCGGCAGCTTGCCCTCACCGTCCTTGATCCGCGAGAAGCGCCGGGTCAGGGCCTGGTGCATGGCCGCGTAGTCATCGCCGGCGGTCACGCCCTCGATGTTGTAGCGCCGGTAGTCGGACTTGATCGGGCCTTCGGGGCCGAACACCACGCAGGAGGCCACGGTGGCCTCGCCGCTGGAGTGACTGATGTCGTAGCACTCCAGGCGCTGCGGGGTTTCATCCAGGTCCAGCACCTGGGCCAGCGCATCGAAGCGCGCGGCCATGTGCTGGCGGTTGGCAAGGCGCGCCATCAGCGCCTGCTCGGCGTTGGTCACGGCCAGTTGCTGCCAGCGCGCGCGGGTGCCGCGCACCCGATGGCTGATGGTCAGCTCGCGACCCCGCAGGGCCTCGACGGCGGCGCACAGGGCTTCGAAGTCTTCGTGCACCACGTTGACGATCAGCTCGGCAGGCAGTTCGCGCTCGGCGTTGCCCACGTAGTACTGGGCCAGGAACGCCGACAGCACCTCGGCCACGTCTTCCTCGATGCCCACCTGCGGAAAGAAGTTCTTGCTGCCCAGCACCCGCCCGCCGCGCACGCTGATAAGGTGCACGCACGCCCCGCCCGGGTTGACGAAGGCGGCCACCACATCCACGTCGCCGCTGCCGCCCTCCATGCTCTGCTGATCCTGCACGCGACGCAGCAAGGCGATCTGGTCGCGCAGCTCGGCGGCACGCTCGAACTCCAGGGCCATCGCGGCGCGCTCCATCTCTTCGTTGAGCTCGTTGGTCAACTGGTGGCTGCGCCCCTCCAGGAACATCACCGAGTGGCGCACGTCGGCGGCGTACTCCTGTGGTTCGACCAGGCCGACGCACGGCGCCTTGCAGCGCTTGATCTGGTACTGCAGGCACGGCCGGGTGCGGTTGGCGTAATAGCTGTCTTCGCACTGGCGCACGAAGAAGGTCTTCTGCAGCAGGCTCAGGCTTTCGCGAATGGCACCGGCACTGGGGTAAGGGCCGAAGTACCTGCCCTTGGCCTTCTTGGCCCCGCGATAGATGCCCAGGCGCGGGTAGTCGCCATCACTGAGGAACACATAGGGGTAGGACTTGTCGTCGCGCAACAGGATGTTGTACGGCGGGCGCCATTCCTTGATCAGGGTCTGCTCGAGCAGCAGCGCCTCGGTCTCGTTGGCGGTAATGGTGGTCTCGACCTGAGCGATGCGCGCCACCAGCGCGGCTGTCTTGGGCGCCAGGCCCGCCTTGCGAAAATAGCTCGCCAGGCGCTTCTTGAGGTTTTTGGCCTTGCCTACATACAGCAGGCGCGCGCCTTCATCGAACATCCGGTAGACACCCGGACGTCCGCTGCAGGTCGCCAGAAAGGCACTTGAATCAAACGCTGGGGTCATATCAGAGGTTGGCGTCAACCATACCGTGGCGCACGGCCAGCAACGTCAGTTCCACGTCACTGGTAACGGAAAGTTTCTCGAAGATCCGGTAACGGTACGTATTCACCGTCTTCGGCGACAAGCACAGCTTGTCGGAAATGATCTGCACCTTCTGGCAACCGACGATCATCAGGGCGATCTGGATCTCCCGCTCCGACAGGCTGTCGAACGGCGAGGCATTCTGCGGTTCGAACGACTTGAGTGCCAGCTGCTGGGCTATCTGCGGGCTGATGTAGCGCTGCCCGGCAAACACCAGGCGAATGGCCTGGACCATTTCACCCAGCCCGGCGCCCTTGGTCAGGTAGCCGGCCGCACCGGCCTGCAGCAGGCGGGTGGGAAACGGGTCTTCCTCGCACACGGTCACGGCCACCACCTTGATGTCGGGGTGGCTGCGCAGCAGCTTGCGGGTCGCCTCCAGGCCACCGATGCCGGGCATCTTGACGTCCATCAGGACCACGTCGGGCTTGAGTTCGCGGGTGAGTTTCAGTGCTGCCTCGCCGGAATCGGCTTCCCCTACCACCTGCAGGCCGTCGATGTCGGCCAGCATGCGGGTAATGCCCGTACGCACCAAATCGTGGTCATCGACCACCAGGACCCTGATCAAGCAGACACCTCGCGTTACGGTGTGAATTGTATCCGGCCACCTTAGCAAAAAATCGACCGGGTGAGCTAACTGTAAACGCCATCCGGCTGACGTCAATTTCCCAGCCTTCCTACGTGGCTTCCTACGCGGCTCATCGTCACTGCAGCGTGGCTTCTGCCTGGATGAGCAGACCTGCCTGTACAGGCACAGG
This sequence comes from Pseudomonas sp. VE 267-6A, assembly GCF_024126555.1. NCBI lineage: Bacteria > Pseudomonadati > Pseudomonadota > Gammaproteobacteria > Pseudomonadales > Pseudomonadaceae > Pseudomonas > Pseudomonas sp. VE 267-6A. The sequence continues at coordinate 80,192 of NZ_JAMYBY010000013.1, read as the reverse complement.
CCACGCATGAAACTGAAACTATGCCCGGCTCGCCACGCGGAGCACAAGCGGTGGCGAATGCAAAAAAAAGCAACGCCAGTAAAACAGGCTGTTCACGCTCGCGATGCACTCATCAACACAACTAACCCGTCGCCCGATTGCAACTTTCAAAACATTAAGCTGAAACGGTTTACCTAATTAAATGAAGGCGATTTGCCACCATTAAAATTTATGTAAAAACCTCGTGGAAGCATTTTTTTGGCGCCATTAAAACACACCCAATACACATATCAATTTTTTGACGTCGAACTTTCTACAAACTATATGTCATTGTTTTTAAACGGTTTTTTAACTTTCACAAAACAAACTATATTTTTTTCTAGTTAATTTGATATGAAGTGTTGCCGTTCCAAAATTAAACGCTATAGGATGAAAAAAAGAGAGATAAGCCGCCGACGAACATCAACGTTCGCCGCGTTTCAGTTTGCGCCTGCCGCCTGAACATTTATCAACTACACAAGGGTTCGCTCAGGCGAACAGTGCTAAAGGGATCTCTATGAACATCAGTATTTTCGGGCTCGGATATGTAGGTGCCGTGTGCGCCGGGTGCCTCTCGGCACGTGGCCACAATGTGGTGGGGGTGGATATCTCCCCGGCCAAGATCGACATGATCAACCAGGGCAAGTCGCCCATCGTCGAGCCGGGGCTCGAGCAGCTGTTGCAACAGGCCGTGCAGCAAGGGCGCCTGTACGGCACCACCGACGTACAACGCGCCGTGCTCGACACCGAACTGTCGCTGCTGTGCGTGGGCACGCCCAGCAAGAAGAACGGCGACCTCGACCTGGTGTACATGGAGGCCGTATGCCGCCAGATCGGCGAAGCCCTGCGTGACAAGGCTGGCCGTCACACCGTGGTGGTGCGCAGCACCGTGCTGCCAGGCACGGTCAACAACGTGGTCATCCCGCTGCTCGAGCAAGCCTCGGGCAAGAAGGCCGGCGTCGATTTCGGCGTGGCGGTCAACCCCGAGTTCCTGCGTGAAAGCACGGCCATCAAGGACTACGACTTCCCGGCCATGACCGTGATCGGCGAACTCGACACCCAGTCGGGCGACATCCTGCAATCGCTGTACGAGGGCCTGGACGCCCCGGTGATCCGCAAGTCGATCGAAGTGGCCGAGATGATCAAGTACACCTGCAACGTGTGGCACGCCACCAAGGTGAGCTTCGCCAACGAGATCGGCAACATCGCCAAGGCCTCCGGGGTGGACGGACGCGAGGTGATGGACGTGGTGTGCCAGGACCACAAGCTCAATCTGTCGCGCTACTACCTGCGCCCCGGCTTCGCCTTCGGCGGCTCGTGCCTGCCCAAGGACGTGCGCGCCCTCACCTACCGCGCCGGCCAGCTGGACGTCGAGCACCCGCTGCTGGCCTCGATCATGTCCAGCAACCGCAGCCAGGTGCAGAACGCCTTCGACCTGGTCAGCGGTTTCAACAAGCGCCGTATCGGCCTGCTGGGGCTGAGCTTCAAGGCCGGCAGCGACGACCTGCGCGAAAGCCCGCTGGTGGAGCTGGCCGAAATGCTGATCGGCAAGGGTTACGAGCTGCGCATCTTCGACGCCAACGTCGAGTATGCCCGGGTGTTCGGCGCCAACCGCGACTACATCGAGTCGAAGATCCCGCACGTGTCGTCGCTGCTGTGCAACGACCTCGACCAGGTGATCGACGGCGCCGAGATCATCGTGCTGGGCAACAACGACCCGCGTTTCGCCCAGGCCCTGGAAGGCAATGGCGACAAGCAGATCGTCGACCTGGTCGGTTTCATGCCCAACGCCAGCAACGCCACCCAGGAAGGGATCTGCTGGTAAGGCCACAGGCTCCGTCAAGAGAGCCCAAGGCGTTCGACTCCACGCGTCACCCGACTGTTTACCTGCCTGAGTGCCGCCTCCTTCGGAGCGCCGGCGAACCTCATGTGCGTGAACGGCCGGGTGCGCGCTGCCCGTACCAAGGAGAAACGGCACCATGAAACCACAGCAACAGCGGCCCGAGGGCCGACCCGGCTACCTGCAGGCAGGCGCCAGCTTCTGTGCCTGGGCCTGCCTGTTCGGCCTGGTCGCGCTGGCGTCGCAGATGATCGCGCCGCAGTACCTGGACCCCAGCCACCACACGTTCATCTTCATCATCGGTACCCTGGGCATGTGGCGCTACGGCAATGCCATCGTCCACTACATCCGCGGCATGTACTTCCTGCACTGGAAGTTCCCGCGCATCCGCAAGGCGGTCGAGCGCATGGGCGACGATGCCCTGCCCTCGCACATGTTCATGGTGGTGACCAGCTTTCGCATCCCCACCCACACCACCTTCAAGGTGTACCAGTCGGTATTCCAGGAAGTGCAGCGGCTGAACGTGCCGTGCACGGTGATCGCCTCGATCGTGGAAAAAGGCGACGAGCAGTTCATCAAGACCATCATGCGCAACGAGGTGGTCGATCGCGACGACATCAAGCTGGTGATCGTGCGCGCCCGTGGCACCGGCAAGCGTGACGGCCTGGCCCATGCCTTCCGTGCCCTGTCGCGGCAGATGCCGCTGCAGGACGCGGTGGTCGGCGTGGTCGACGGCGACACCATGATGCTGCCCGGCTGCGTCGAGCGCGCGGTCAAGCTGTTCGCCTACCTGCCCAATGTCGGTGGCCTGACCACCAACGAGTTCTGCGAGGTCGAAGGCAGCCCGCTGATGCGCCAGTGGCACTCGATGCGCTTCGTGCAGCGGCACATCAACATGTGCTCGATGGCCCTGTCGCACCGGGTGCTGACCCTGACCGGCCGGCTGTCGTTCTTTCGCGCCAGCGTGATGACCGACCCCGAATTCATCCGCGACGTGGAAGCCGACTTTCTCGAACACTGGCGCCTGGGCCGCTTCCAGTTTCTCACCGGCGACGACAAGTCTTCGTGGCTGAGCCTGATGCGCGCCGGCTGGGACACCTTCTACGTGCCCGACAGCAACACCCTGACCGTGGAGCATCCACCAGACAACAGCTTCTGGCGCGCCACCCGCCAGCTGATGTTCCGCTGGTACGGCAACTCGCTGCGCCAGAACTTTCGCGCCACCCACCTGCTGGGCCGCGCCCGCCTGGGCCTGTTCACCCTGTACGTGCTGCTCGACCAGCGCGTGTCGATGTGGACCTGCCTGATGGGCCTGACCGCCTCGGTAGTGGCCGGTGTGGTGTTCGGCATCGAGTACCTGCTGGTGTACCTGTTCTGGGTACTGCTCTCGCGCAGCCTGGTGACGGTGCTGTTCCTGTTCGCCGGTCACCCGGTCAGCCCGGTGTACCCGTTCGTTCTCTATTACAACCAGATCGTGGGCTCGCTGATGAAGGTGTACGCACTGTTCCACATGGACCAGCAGAGCTGGACCCGGCAAAAAACCACGCTAAGCAACGGCACTGTCGATTTCGACACGGCCCTGAACCGCTGGTCATCGAAGGCGATGCTGTTTTCATCCATCGCGATTTTCTTCGGTGCCATCTCGGTACTTCTCGAACTCACGCAACGTTAAGGAAAGGCGCCTGCCATGAGTAGCTCGAACATCCCAGCAGCCCCCGGCACCACTGCAGCCAACGTGGTCCACGAGGCCATCGACGAACGCCAGTACGTGCGCACCAAGCTCAATGCCCGGGTCAGGCTCAGCGCCCCCGGCCAGGCGCCCATCGACAGCACCCTGCAGGACATCTCCCTGGGCGGCCTGGGCCTGGTGCACAGCGCCCCGCTGAAGATCGGCAGCCTGTACACCGCCTCGATCCAGCTGCGCCTGAACCAGGTCGACCTGAACATCGACAGCCAGATCAAGATCGTCTCGCAGCGCGGCGCCGAAGTCGGCGCGCAGTTCGTCGACCTCGACGCCCAGAAGCGCGACATCCTGCGCTACATCATCAGCGCCTACCTGTCGGGCGAAATTGCCGACGTCAACGGCCTGTTCAACGTGATGCAGCGCGAGAACTACATCAAGGAGCGCAAGCACAAGTACGCCAGCGCACGCAATGCAGGCGATCGCCTGCGCGCCATCGGCGGCACCCTGCTGTTCACCGCCGCCGGCATCGCCGCCCTGAGCTTCGTGGCCTACAAGAGCTACTTGCTGTTCTTCCGCATTCCGGCCGTGCAGGCCCAGGTCAGTGCCGATGCGCAGATCATCAGCATGCCCGACAACGGCTACGTGAAGTTCCTGCTGCAGCCTGGGCAGAGCGAGGTCAAGGCCGGCGAGCCGCTGGCCAACATCTCCACCCAGCTGGCCACCAGCTTCACCAGCCCGGCCGACATGAAGGCGCTGGCCGACCTCGCGCCCGGCGACCTGCAGACCCTGCTGGGGCGCGCCACCATCGAGACCGTGATCAACAGCCCGTGCGACTGCCAGGTGTACTTCCCCAGCACGCCCATGAACGGCTACGGCTACAAGCAGGCGCCGCTGCTGCACCTGCTGCCCAAGGACCAGCCGCTGTACGTCAGCGCCAACGTGCCGTTCGACAAGCTGAGCGACATCAGCCGGGTCAGATCCGTGGACCTGCAGGTGTTCGGCCTGGACGAACGCTTCGGCGGCACCGTGGTGGACTCGCGGGTCGACGCACTGAACAAGAACCTCGCCCTGACCATCCGGCCGGACCGTCCGCTGCCACTGGCGGCCTACCAGAAACCGGTGGCGGTGGACCTGTACCTGGGCCTGCCGGCCTTGCCGTCGCTGTCGCGCTGAAGGGCCCCCAGATGAAACCGATGACGCCCGCCTGGCTGCTGTTCACCGCCCTCGCCTGCACCGGCCCTGCCCTTGCCGGGCAAAGCCTGGAGCAGATCCGCTACGCGCTGTACAAGGACCCGCAAGCCGATGTGAGCGCCGATTTGCGCGTGCTCGCCGAGCGCGGTGACCTGGCGTCCAAGCAGTTGCTGGGCGATGTGCTGGCCAGCAGCGACAGCGCCAACCGCCAGGAGGCGATCCGCCTGTACCAGGAAGCGTTTGCCGAGGGTCGCGGCCTGGTGCCGGCGCTGGCCTCGCTGGCCCGCCTGCTTGACCGCAGCCCCGGCCTGCGCCAGCAGCAGCGCGCCTGGGTGGCCCAGGCGCTGACCCGCTACCCGGCCACCCTGGACCCGCGCAACACCAATGCCACGCTGGAAGTGTTCCTGGCCTACCCGGACCTGGTGCCCACCGCCGAGGCCGCGCAGCTGCTGGCGCTGTACGAGCAGTCCTGCCTGCTCGACTGCCACCCCGAGCTGTACCGCGCGGTGGTCGCCGAGCGCCAGGGCGACCGCGCCGCTGCCGAGCACTGGTACCAGCAGGCGGTACGCGTCGACCCGCGTGGCGTCGACCGCTACTACGCCTTCCTCGGCGAGCGCCAGGACACCGCGTTCCCCGCCTTCGCCCGCACCCTGGAGCCCCGGATGGCGCAGTTGCCGGTGGAGATCGTGCACCGTATCGGCTCGTTGCTCGACACCATCAGCACCGTGCAGCGTGCCGACCAGCAGGCCGAGCAGGATGAACAGCTGGGCAACGCCATGGGTGCCCCAAGGCCCGCGCCCACCCCCGAACAGCAGGCCCGTGCAAAGGCCCTGGCCGATGAATGGGCGGCCGCCATGGCCGAGGTCCAGCGCTGGTTCGACAACGCCGCGCAGCGCGGTTTCGTGCCGGCGCTGGTGTCCAAGGCCAACTTCATGATCTCCAACCCCACCGAGCACAACGCCGACCAGGTACAGGCGCTGATTGCCCAGGTGCAGGCCAAGGACCCGACCCGGGCCAAGGCGCTCAATGCCTCGCTGTACATGGTCACCAACTGGCTGACCCTGGACCCGAAAAAGGCCCAGGTGCTGATCGACGAACTGATCGCCAGCAACTTTCGCGACGCGCACCTGCTGCTGGCCGACCTGTACAGCAAGGGCGGCCTCGACCAGCCCGACCAGGAGCGTGCCCTGGCGATCTACCAGGAACAGGCCGAGCGCGGCGCCACTGCCGCCTGGTACCGCATGGCCACCATCTACGCGAGCGGCCGCGCCATCTGCCACGACCCGGTCAAGGCCTACACCTACGCGCGCCTTGCCCTGGACCTGGGCGAGCGCCGCGCCCGCGGGCTGCTCAAGCGCCTGGACAAAACCCTGAAAACGGCTGACATCGAGCGCGCCATGGCGGCACGCAATGACCTGCTCAAGGAGACCACCCTGTGAAAGCGCATCCGTCCCTGTTTGGCGCCCTGCTAATGCTCGCGCCGCTGTACACCGCGTTCGCCGCCGAAGAAATCACCGGCCCCGAGGCCGACAGCAGCGAGCCGGTGCGGGTAGACGCCGACGCCAGCACGCCGGTGATCACCTCCGAATTCTTCAACAAGCTCACCGTGCAGACCGGCTACGGCCCCGAAGACTCCCAGGTGGGGCGCAGCCGCGAGAGCTTCTACAGCCTGCGCTACGAACCCTCGTTCGCCTGGTACTCGCCGGAAAAACGCTGGGCCAAGTGGATGGTCTACGGTCGCCTGTGGCTCAACTACGACTCCAGCCAGACGGCCAACAGCCAGAACGAAAGCACCAACGCCTTCGACCGCGAGCAGCCCGAAGGCTGGTACGCCGAGCTGCGCGAGCTGTACGTCAAGCGCAACCTGCTGGGCGACGACCCGCGCTTCTCGCTGTCGGCCGGACGCCAGCGCTTTGCCGACGACTACGGCATCTGGTGGGACGACAGCATCGAGTCGCTGCGTTTCGACTACAAGGACACCTTCGCCAAGGGCTTCTTCGCCGTGGCGCAGAAGTTCTACAACTACAACAGCGACGTCAACCGCCTGGCCGACAGCGAAGAACGCACCACCTACCTGATGGGCGAGTACGCCTACCGCTGGAGCGAGAACAACTGGGCCGGCACGCGCCTGATGTACGAAGACGACCACAGCGGGCACGACCCGCGTGACCGCTACGACTTCACCGGCATGCGCTACGGGCTGTTCTTCAAGGCCGACAACCTGCAGGTCAGCCCGCTGTTCAGCGACTACCACCTGGAACTGGCCGCACTCGACGGCAAGGTCGACAACACCGACGGCAACGGCCTGACCACCACCGGCCACAACGCCAGCGGCTGGGCGGCGCTGGGCGAGATCGGCAAACGCTTCGACGACCTGCCCTGGACCCCGCGCCTGGCCTTGCGCGGCGGGCTGACCGACAAGCCGAGCAACGAGAACGACGGCTTTCGTCTCAACACCATCCAGTCCGACCGCATCACCCGCCAGGGCTCCTACAGCACCCGCCTGGCCAGCTCGTTCGTCAGCCTCGACCTGCGCAACCTGAGCTACTACGGCTTTGCCGTGGAAACCCGGCCCACGCCGCGCAGCGCCCTGGATTTTCGCCTCACCGAACTCAAGCTGCGCGATGCCAGTGGCACCCTGCCGATCCGCGTCGACGGCGACCAGCGCAGCGCGCGCAACCAGGCCATCGCCCAGGGCAGCAACGGCAACGGCAAGCACGTGGGGCAGATGCTCGACCTCAACTACTACTGGAAGATGTTTCCGGTCGCCCTCGACGGCAAGCACCTGGACGTCAACACCCTGGTCAGCGCCAGCTACCTCAATGCCGGCAACGCGCTGGATACCGGTGACGACTACCAGCTGACGGTCGGCGTCGTGATCAGTTACTAAGGGCGGGCCCCGCGATGATTTTCGCCTCAAACGTGTTCCTGTTCCTCTACCTGCCGCTGTTCCTGGCGGTGTACTTCCTGGCGCGTGCGCCGTGGCGCTCCACGGTGATCGTCGCCGCCAGCTACATCTTCTATGCCTGGTGGCGCCCGGACTTCCTGCTGCTGTTCGTCGGCATCACCTACTGGAACTACTGGTTCGGCCTGCGCATCAAGGCGCGCCTGGACGCCGGCGACAAGCGCTGGGCGTTCCGCCTGCTGTGGATCGGCATCATCGGCAACCTGTCGACCCTGGGCTATTTCAAGTACGCCAACTTCGGCGCCGAGGTGCTGGGCGCACTGCTGGCGCCGCTGGGCATCAACACCTTCACCCTGGAGACGATCTTCCTGCCGCTGGGCATCTCGTTCTACGTGTTCCATGCCCTGAGCTATATCGTCGACATCTACCGCAAGGACGCCACGCCCACCAACAACTTCATCGACTTCGCCGCATTCGTCGCGCTGTTCCCGCACCTGGTGGCCGGCCCGATCCTGCGCTACAGCCAACTGGCCCCGCAGCTGCGCCAGCGTACCCACTCGCTGGAGATGTTCTCGCTGGGGGTATGCCGGTTCATGCTCGGTTTCATCATGAAGGTGCTGATCGCCGACCAGCTGGCGCCGATCAACGTGCTGTTCATCAGCGAGGGCAGCCTGCAGCTGAGCGATGCCTGGTTCGGCCTGGTGGTGTCGACCCTGCAGCTGTACTTCGACTTCGCCGGCTACAGCCACATGGCCCTGGGCCTGGCGCTGATGATGGGTTTTCGCTTCCCGGAGAACTTCAACCAGCCCTACGTCTCGCAGAGCATCACCGAGTTCTGGAGCCGCTGGCACATGACCCTGGCGCACTTTCTGCGCGACTACGTGTACATGCCGCTGGTGCGCAAGCGCATCGCCGGGGCCATGCCGGCGCTGGTGTACACCATGCTGCTGTCGGGGCTGTGGCACGGCGCAAGCTTCGCCTTCATCTGCTGGGGGCTGTTCTTCGGCCTGGGCATGGTGATCGAGCGCAAGTTCAACCTGGCCACCAAGGTCACCACGCCCTACCGCCTGGGGCGCAACCTGCGCACCGGGTTGCTGATCATCCTGAGCATGCCGCTGTTCTTCACCAACGACCTGCGCCACAGCCTGGACATCTACCAGGCGCTGTTCGGCTTCAACGGCCTGGGCTCGCTGGAGCTCTACGTGCTGGGCGCCTCGAAGATGGCCATGTCGTTCGTGGCGGTGGCGCTGTGCTGGCTGATCCTGGCCGGCAGCAACAACGTGCGCTACTACGCCGGCAACAAGCAGCACTTCTTCATGGCCCATGTCGGCGGGCTCAAGGCCGTGCTGCTGTGGGCCGGCTTCGCGCTGGCGCTGAGCAGCCTGGCTGCGCACTCGTTCTCCCCCTTCCTCTACTTCCAGTTCTAGGAGACTGTCATGTACCCGGTGATGAACTCGGCAAGCAAGGTCAACGGCATTCTGTTCTGCCTGGTGCTGGCGGGGATGTTCGTCTACTCCCTGCCGCCGGTTTTCAGTTTCGCGAAAAACCAGAGTGACGCCTGGAACCTGTTCGTCGACGGCAAGCTGCTGCGCAAGTTCGAGCAGGCCTACGACAAGCGCTTCTTCCTGCGCGAGCCCTCGGTGCAGCTGTGGGCCGACGCGCAGTACCTGCTGTTCAGGGAGGGCACCAAGGGCGTGGTACTGGGCAAGGACGGCTGGCTCTATACCTCCCAGGAATACCGTGTGCCCAATGACCTGGAGGCCAACCTGCAAGGCCAGCTGGCACAGATCGACGCCGTGCAGGCGCAACTGGCGCAGCACGGCAAGCGCCTGGTGCTGCTGCCGTTGCCGATGAAGCTGGACATCTATGCCGCGCATGCAGAGCACCCGTTCGATCCGCGGGCCATCAGCCTGTACGACCGCTTCGTGGCGCAGCTGCAGGCACGCAACGTCACGGTGACGCCGCTGCGCTCGGCGTTTCTGGACAACCTCGGCGGCCCACCGCTGTTTCTCAAGTCCGACACCCACTGGAGCCCCGATGGCGCACGCCTGGCCGCCTTCGAACTGGCGCGCCAGCACCCGGAGCTGCTGGGCCAGGAGCGCTATGTGTCGCACCAGATCGCGCAAAAGACCGTCAAGGGCGACCTGATGAACTACATCCAGTTCGACCAGAGCCGGCTGATGCCGGACTTTGGCGCCAACCAGATCGCCGTGTACGAAACCCTGAAGGCCGAACAGAGCAGCGATGAGCTGTTCGCCGACCAGGCCCAAAGCCTGCTGCTGGTAGGTACCAGCTACAGCAAGATCGACGACTGGAACTTCGTCGGTTTTCTCAAGGAAGCCCTCAACCGTGACCTGCTGAGCATTGCCGTGGAGGCCCGCGGGCCGTTCGAGGCAATGAACCAGTTTCTGGCCAGCGATGAGCTGGGCAACCCTGACATCGACACCGTGGTCTGGGAATTCCCGCTGCGCACCCTGCTGGCCCATCGGGTCAGCGGCCAGCGTCAGATGAACCAGACCCAACACTTCTAAGGAGATACACCATGACCCGTTCGCCACGCCAACTGCTCGCCGCCACCGCCCTGCTGCTGGTCAGCACCGCCAGCCTCGCCAACGACGGCAATGCCGACCTCTACGACGCCGTGGCCCCGGCCGACTCGGCCTTCGTGCGCGTGCTCAACCTGAGCGATCGCAGCATCGACGTGACCCTGAGCGGCAAGGTCAACCCACAGAAGGTCGCCCCCGGCCAGCTCAGCGGCTACCGCTTCACCCCTGCCGGCAGCCACAAGATCGCGGTCGACAAGCAGGCCATCGAGCCGCAGCTCAAGGCCAACGCCGCCAGCACCGTGGTGTATGACGGCAAGGGCCTGACCCTGATCGCTGACAAATACGTCAACGAACCGAAAAAGGCCCAGATCGCCTTCTACAACCTGACCCCCGCGCAGGCCGCCCTCAAGACCTCCGACGGCAAGACCTCGGTCATCGACCCACTGGGCAAGGACCAGACCGGCAGCCGCCTGGTCAACGAAATCAAGATCGGCTTCGCCGCCTATGTCGATCAGCGCAACGTCGCCCAGTTCGACGACCTGTTCCTCAAGAAAGGCCGCTCGTACAGCTACGTGCTGCTGCCCGCCGCCAATGGCTACAAGAGCATCAGCGTGGCCAACAGCATCGACCCCACGCTGTAACCGCAGGCTGGCCTTGAACACAGGATGATGAACCGCGCATGAAGATCCTTACCTCCCTCGGCCTGATGGCCGTACTCGCTGCCGCCAGCCAGGCCGGCCAGGCCGCCGAGGCGCCCAGCACCGGCTGCACCAGCCTTGAGTGCATGGTCTGCCCGGCCCTGAGCGATCCGCAGAAATACGCCGAAGGGCGGATGAAACTGATGCGCGAGATCGTCCCGGGCAAGGACCGCTGGCTGTTCCGTTCGGCCGTCGACCTGACCAACGACTTCGGCATCCCCGCGCCCATGCGCCCGGAGTTCGCGCGCCTGATGGCCGCGTTCCGCCAGCAGGGTATCCACGTGGCCATGGCCGTGCAGCCCACCCGTGGGCTGATGCACCGCGACAAGCTCTACCCCGGGCAGTTGCACGGGTTCGACTTCGAGCGCGCCAGCAACAACCTGGCCAGCTACCTGCAGCAGCTGCGCAGCGGCGGCGCGGTGGTGCCCGACCTGATGCAACTGGTGCGCACCCCGCCGGCGGGCGAGTACTTCTTTCGCCGCGACCACCACTGGACCCCCAGCGGTGCCGAGGCCACCGCACGCCTGGTGGCCGATGAGGTGCGCCGCCAGCCGTTCTATGCCGACCTGACCAAGAAACACTACCGCACCGAGCCCGGCGTGATGGTACCCAAGGACGGCACCATGAACCTGGCGATGAGCAGCATCTGCGGCAACAACTACGGCTTCCAGTACGTGCGCGGCTACCAGACCATCCCGGTGGCCGACGATGCCGACGCACTGTTCGACGAAGCCCCCGACCCGCAGGTGATCCTGGTGGGCGACAGTAACGCCGCAGCCCGTGAGGACGAGAGCAAGCAGTTCAACTTCGACGGCTATCTCAAGCAGTACCTGGATGTCGACATCCTCAACTACGCCCTGCCCGGCGTTGGCCAGGACGGCTCGCTGCTCGAATACCTGCTGTCCGAGAACTACAAGCCCGACGCACCGCCCAGACTGATCATCTGGGAGCTGCCGGCCAACTACCAGCTGGAGTCCGACCAGATGTACCGCCAGCTGATTCCGGCGGTCAAGGGCGGTTGCAGCACCTCCACACCGGTGCTGGGCAACCGCCTGCAGCGCCCTGCGCTGCGCGTCAACGACCGCATCGAACTGCTGAGCAACGCCGGCGAAAGCCGCAAGGCACTGGGCAGCGGCCAGGGCTTTCTGGACATCCGCATCAGCGACAAGAACGTCAAGGACTTCTACGTGATCGTGTATTACGACAACGGTGCCCGCGACAAGGTGTGGTTTCGCCGCGAGGCGGCCGTCAGCGGTGGCCAGTACTACCTGGAGCTGAGCAAGGCCAAGGAGTTCGCCGGGGCCAACCTGCTCTCGGTGTTCCTCGAACCGACCAAGCCGAGCCAGGCCGCCACCCAGGTGGAAACCCGTCTATGCCTCTGAAGCCCTGGCTGGTCGCCACCCTGGGCCTGTGCGCCGGGTTGCAGCTGGGCAGCAGCCTGGCCGCGCAATCGATCTGGCCGGCGCGGGCCACCGCCCAGTCGGCGATGATCGCCGACTACCGCACCCTGCAGTGCAGCAAACAGCCGCCGCCACCGTACACCGCCAGCCTGCGCATGCAGAGCAAGTACGACCAGCGCGATGCCAGCAAGTCGACCCTGCGCAGCCGCCCCGATGCCGACACCGAGGCGGCGAGCAAGCAGGTCAAGCAGTTCATCGCCGGGCTGATCTTCGCCAGCAAGCGCTTCCAGCGCGCCAAGACCCCGCAGCAGGCCAACATGGCCCTGGCCTGCCAGGACCAGTGGCTGGAGCACTGGGCGCAGGCCGGTGCCCTGCTCAACCCGGATGCCAGCAGCACCGGCATGGCGGCGCGCAAGTGGGCGGTGGCGGCCATGGCCTCGACGCTGCTGCTGACCCAGGCCGCCAGCAACGGCCAGGTGCAGCTGTCGCCGGCCCAGACGCGCTGGTTCGAACAGCTCGGCGAACTGATCATCCGCGAGTACCAGCCACGCCAGGCCGCCAGCTTCACCTGGTTCAACAACCACGACTACTGGGCCGCCTGGGCCGTGGCCGCCAGCGGCATGCTGGTGCAGCGCGACGACTTCATCCGCTGGGCCGACGGCAATCTGCGTCGCGGCCTGCAGCAGGCGGTGCGCAGCGGGGACGGCAGCTATGCCTACCTGCCACTGGAAGTGGCGCGTGCCCGGCTTGCCGCCACCTACAGCCAGTACGCGCTGGTGCCGCTGGTGCTGCTGGCCGAGTCGGCGCGGGCCAATGGCCTGCCCTGGAGCGAACACGACCAGCAGACCCTGGAGCTGCTGGGCAACTTCGCCGCACGCACGGTGCTCGACCCCGGCCCGCTGCCCGAACTGATGGGCCAGGCCCAGACCGAGGTAGCCCCCTACAAGCTGGCCTGGCTGATCCCGTTCCTGTACCGCGCGCCCAACAACCGCCTGGCCCGCCAGCTGTACGAAAGCGAGGACGGCAACGTCGACAACTACAGTCAGATCGGCGGCCCGCTCAAGCCCTTCTACCCCCCTTTGCCGTAACCCAAGGACGAATCGCCATGGCCCAGCCTGCCCGCATTTTCCGCTTTACCCGACTGGCCGGCCTGCTGCTGGCCGGCCTCGCCGGCGTGGCCCACGCCGCCCCCCAGGGCCTGCCGATGCAGCAGGCACTGCGCGTGGTCAGCCCCAACGACTACCAGGCGCAGGTGCAACAGGTGCAGGCCAGCACCCGCGAAGCGGTGAGCTTCACCCTGCAGGAACGCCCGCGCCCCGGCGGGCGTGCCACTGTCAGCCTGCAACCGATGTTCTCGGCCCAGGGCGGCAGCTGGCCGTTCGAGCCGTTCGTCAACAACGGCCTGTTCCGCGCCGTGGCCGGCTACCAGGCGCACCACCCGCAGGCGGTGCTGATCCAGGGTGGCAGCATCACCCTGGCGCAGTTGGCCGACACCCTGAACAACCCGCAGGTACTCAAGCGCTACAAGGACGGCTACCTGCTCAGCTACCCGCTGATGATCGCCGCCGATGGCGGGCTGGTGCTGGAGGGCACCAGCCTGTACCTCTACAGCTATTCGGGCACGGCCCTGATCAACCAGGGCTGGCTGGGCCTGAACCAGTCACGCCTGGAAAGCGTGGCCGGCGACAAGGCCGGCAACACCGAGCGCGCCTGGCGCCCGTTCGTGGTGGCCTGGGCCGGCAGCCATACCCAGCTGATCGGCGCCACCCTCAACCGCCTGGGCTACAACGCCAACCTGTCGCGGGGCCTGACCACTGCCCTGAGCAGCCAGCAATCGCCGGCCACCCGGCCGGCCAGCGTGCTGATACGCGACAGCCAGTTCAGCGAGCTGTCGGCGGTGGAGCTGCAGCACAGCCGTGGGGTGATCGAGGGCAGCCGCTTCGAAAGTGCCCAGCAGTATGGCGTGGACGTGCGCGACAGCCAGATGCGCATGGCGCACAACCAGATTCGCGGGGTCGACAACAACAGCGGCATCCGCCTGCGCGGGCAGACGCGCGCCTGGCTCGACGACAACCTGATCCTGGGCACGCACAAGGCCGCCATCGAGGTCAGCGACCAGCAAGGCGCCCTGCTGCTGAGCGGCAACCGCATCGGCGCCAGCCGCGGCAACGGCGTGCTGCTGCGCAACCTCAAGGGGGAGATGCCGGTGCTGATCGAAGGCAACTTCATCGGCAACAGCCAGGGCAGCGCGGTGGACGCCAGCGACGTGGCTGGCGCGGTCATGCTGGAAAACCACATCGGCAACACCCCCGAGTACGCCATCAGCCTGCGCAACACCCAGCCACTGGCCGGGCCGCTGATTCTGGGCGGCAACACCCTGGGCCGGGTGGGCAAGGCGGTGGTTCGGGTGGAAGGCATGGACCAGGTGCTGCTGGGCAGCAACCGTTTCGAGGGCAAGCCATTGCTGCAGAACCTGCTGATCGGCGACCTGCTGCCGGTGCAGGGCCCGTTGCTCGACGCCACCGTGCGCCAGGGCTGCGTGGTGCAGGTACGCCGGGTGGCCGCCGGTAACCCGCAGCCGGGGCTGACCTGCGTGCAGAGTGCTAGCCGATAACCCGCTGCATGCGCACGAAGCATTCGTCCTCACCCTGCGCGACGAAGCCGTGGCGCAGGTACAGGGCCTGGGCCGGATTGCTCTTGAACACGGTCAGGCGCAGCAGCGGCAGATGGCGCCTGCCGGCCCATTCGGCCAGTTGCTCCAGCACCCAGCCGCCGATGCCCTTGCCGCGGGCGGCCTCGACCAGGTGCAGTTCGCGGATGTACAGCGCACGGCTGTCCTGGCTGAGGCTGCAGAAGCCCAGGGGCTGTTCGGCGTCGACAATCAGCCATTGCTCGCGCCAGCCCCAGGCCTGGTCGAAGGCTTCTTCCAGCCAGAGCAGGTCGAATTCGCGGTAGTACGCCAGCATGGCGCGGCGCGTGAGGTCGCGGGCGAAGGTTCGGTGCAGGTCGGTGGCGGGGGTCAGGGTTGGGGTCATTTGGGTGCCCGTCAGGGGATTTTCGGCGCGGCCATCGCAGGTCAAGCCCGCTGCCACAGGTAAGGCGGGGGCCTTGTGGGAGCGGGCTTGACCCGCGATGGCCGTAACGCAGATTCAGAGAGTCACACTTTAGGCCCCAGCTCATCGGCATAGCAAACCGGCGAACTCCCGGGCCCCTGGCGATCCAGCTCATCCTCCAGCCACTGGGCCAGCACCCGCGCATTGTTGTGCTGTTCATCCTTGAACGCATACACCAGGGTCAGGGTGCCGCCACGGGCCTTGTCCAGCAGCCCCCACCAATGCTGCGGCCTGTCGGCCAGCTCCTGGCGATACCGCTGGCAGAACCCGTCGTAGTCCACCTCACCGCGGTGAAAGGCCTGGCGCAAGGCCGACGACGGCGCCACCTCCGGTAGCCAGGCACTCAGGTGCAACTGATCCTTGCGCCGGTTGCGCGGCCACATCCGATCCACCAGCACCCGCTCGCCATCCTGCGGCGCAGGCGCCTCATAGGCCCGTTTGCACTGAATCATCGGCACGTTCCTCCCACTGCCTGGGTATAAGCGTAGCTGGGCAACCCGCGTTTTTGTTGATCGAAGTCACTATGCCATCACTCAGGGTTTTTATCCTTGATGCGCCAGGCACGACTTCCACCCTACCGGACCCGTCTAATGACAACCCCGATCAGCACCACCCTTGACTCCGCGGGTGGCCGCCCCTCCCTTGCACAACTGGCCACCCGCCCCGGCCGCGCCTCCGTCACCCTGTTCGTCTGCCTGTTGCTGGGGGGCCTGGTGTACACCGCCTGGAGCCTGTTCCGCGACATCGATGCCGCCGGTACCGTGGTCACCACCTGGACGCCCTTCCTGCTGCTGGGCCTGGCATTGCTGATTGCCCTGGGTTTCGAATTCGTCAACGGTTTCCACGACACCGCCAACGCCGTGGCCACCGTGATCTACACCAACTCGCTGCCGGCGCAATTCGCCGTGGTGTGGTCGGGGTGCTGGAATTTCATCGGGGTGCTGCTGTCCAGCGGCGCGGTGGCCTTCGGCATCATTGCCCTGCTGCCGGTGGAGCTGATCCTGCAGGTGGGTTCGGCCACCGGCTTTGCCATGGTCTTCGCCCTGCTGCTGGCCGCGATCATCTGGAACCTGGGCACCTGGTGGCTGGGGCTGCCGGCCTCCTCCTCGCACACCCTGATCGGCTCGATCATCGGCGTGGGCGTGGCCAATGCGCTGATGAACGGGCGCGACGGCACCAGCGGCGTGGACTGGACCCAGGCCAGCAAGGTGGGCTACGCGCTGCTGTTCTCGCCCCTGGTGGGCTTTGCCTGTGCGGCGCTGCTGCTGGTGGGCCTGCGCATGCTGGTCAAGCGCCGCGAGCTGTACCAGGCGCCGGTCGGCGACGCCCCGCCGCCCTGGTGGATTCGCGGCCTGCTGATCGCCACCTGCACCGGGGTGTCGTTCGCCCACGGCTCCAACGACGGGCAGAAGGGCATGGGCCTGATCATGCTGATTCTGGTGGGTACCCTGCCGATGGCCTACGCGCTGAACCGCACCATGCCGGCCGACCAGTCGCTGCAGTTTGCCGCCGTGGCCCAGGCCACCCAGCAGCAGTTGCTCGGCCAGTCGGCGCAGCCTCATGTCGGCGACCCGCGCGCCACCCTCACCCTGTACCTGCGCGAGCGGCAACCGAGCCCCGAGCTGGTACCGGCCCTGGCGGCACTGGCCGGCCTGATCGGCGAGGAAGTCGCAGGCTACGGCTCGCTGACCCACGTACCGGCCGAGGCCATGGCCAACGTGCGCAACGACATGTACCTGACCAGCGAAGCCATCCGCCTGATGCAAAAGCACCAGCACGGCGGGCTCGACGCGGCCGCCACCGCGCAGGTGCAGCTGTTCAAGAGCCGCATCGACGACGCCACCCGGTTCATTCCGTTGTGGGTCAAGGTGGCGGTGGCGATTGCCCTTGGGCTGGGCACGATGGTCGGCTGGCGGCGCATCGTGGTCACGGTGGGCGAAAAGATCGGCAAGACCCACCTCACCTACGCCCAGGGGGCTTCGGCGGAGCTGGTGGCGATGTGCACCATCGGTGCGGCGGACATGTACGGGCTGCCGGTGTCGACCACCCACGTACTGTCGTCCGGGGTGGCCGGCACCATGGTGGCCAACGGTTCGGGCCTGCAGTTGCGCACCATCGCCAACCTGGCGATGGCCTGGGTACTGACCCTGCCCGCAGCGATCATGCTGTCGGGCGGGCTGTACTGGCTGCTGACCCGGCTGCTGTAGGCCTCAGCGCTGGCCGACGGCAGCATTGCCGTGGGAGATGATCACTTCGACGCGGCGGTTGAGCTGACGCGACTGCGCGTCGGCGTTGGAGGCCACCGGGTACTCCTTGCCATAGCCGGCACTGATGATGCGCCCGGCATCCACCCCGTTTCGGCGCAGGGCGTTGGTCACAGCCGCTGCGCGACGCTCTGACAGCTGCTGGTTGAGGCTGTCGCTGCCGGTCGAGTCGGTGAAGCCCTCGACCCGCACCTTGCGCTCCGGGTTGGCACGCAGGTACTCGGCCAGCTGGTCGATGTTGCGCTGGCTGCCAGCCTTGAGTTCGGCACGCCCGGTGTCGAACAGTACATCGCCGAAGGTCACCACGGTGCCACGCTCGGTCTGTTTGGCCTTGAGCTGCTGCAGGGCCTTGAGCTGCGCGGTACGCACGTCCAGGCGGGCCTGGGTGCGCTGCGCCTCGATACCCTGCAGGCCGGCTTCGGCCTGGCGCAGGGCAATGGTCTGCTCGGCGACGGCAATCTTCTGGTTGGCCAGATAGGCCAGTTGCTCGATCTGCGGGGCCTTGCGGTCCTTGATCGAAGCCAGCTCGGCCTTGCCCAGGGCATTGAATGCATCCTTGGTTTCCAGTGCCGCCAGGCGGCTGGACTCCGGCTTGCTCTGCAGCACGCTGAAGTGCTCGCGGGCTTGCAGCAGGCCAGGGTTTTCGGCGGTAGTGCTGCAACCGACGAGCAACAGGCCCATCACGGAAACGGCAGGCAACAGGTATTTGACGGACATGACGGGCATCCTTACGGCGTGATCGTGGGGGTGATGGCGTCGGGCGACTGGAGCATTTCCTGCTTCAGCACTTCAATGCCCTGCTGCGCGCTGCGCAGTTGCTGCTGGGCCTTGGCGGCACGCGCCTTGCGCTCGGCCAGGTTGGCATCGGCCTCGGCCTGCTCGGCCAGGGTGCGGGCCGCGACAAGGTTCCGTTCGCCCAGGGCGCGCTCGACGGCGTACAGCTTGTCCTGGGCGGCCTTCATTTCGGCTGGCGCGTACTGGGTGGCGTCGGCGGTCACGGCGCGGCTGACCGCGTTGCGGGTCAGTTCGACCTGCTCGGTGGGCACGGGCACGCCGGCACAACCGGCCAGCACCATCAGCAGGCTGCTGGCGGCCAGGTAGTTCGTGGTGCGTTTAGCAACCATTGAAAGACTCCATAACATGAGAAAGACAGACCGTTGTTCAAGCCGCGTAAGACTATTCCCGGTCATGCCCCGCCCCTATCAGGGGGCATCCTGCTGTCAGGTAGGAAACTTCTCCGGCATTGCCACGACTCGTGCCTGCCCTTCGTCAGTGCGCAGTGAACCTGACGGGCAAAAAATGGTCTGTGGGTTTCATTTTTTCCGTTTTCAAGAAGATCACCATGCCCCCATCTTTTCAGCTTCGCGCACGGCGCTCTCTTATCCCCGGCCTGCTCGGCAGCCTGGTCATCCTGTGTGGCCCGGCCCACGCCGAGGAAGGCAGCGGCAATGAACGCTGGGTCAGCGACAGCCTCAGCACCTACGTGCGCAGCGGCCCTACCGACGGGCACCGGATCGTCGGCAACCTCAAATCCGGCCAGAAGGTCACCCTGCTGACCAGCCAGGGCAACTACAGCCAGGTACGTGGCGAGTCGGGCGATACCGTGTGGATCAACAGCAGCGACCTGCAGACGGTGCCCGGCCAGGCCGAGCGCGTGCCGCAACTGAGCGAACAGGTGACCCAGTTGAGCGAGCAGCTCAAGACCATCGACGACAGCTGGAAGACCCGGGTGCAGGGCATGCAGGAGACACTGGATTCACGCAAGGCGCTGATCGACGAACTGGAGGCGCGCAGCACCGCGCTCAATGCCGAGCTGGGCGATGCGCAATCGCAACTGCGCGCTACCCAGGCGCAGCTGGGCGACGAGAACAAGCAGGTGCTGATGCGCTACATGGTGTACGGCGGCGGCATTGCCGGGGCCGGCTTGCTGGCGGGGCTGATCCTGCCGATGCTCAGCCGCGGGCGCAAGCGCAGCGACCGCTGGTTCTGAGGCCCCGGCCTTCGCCCGCAGGGTGCAGGCGCCAGCCTTGCTGGCGAAGGCCGTCCCACTATTGCCCCGCCCTTCCCCCAGCCAGCGCATAGGGCCCCTGCGCCAGTTGCTCACGCAGAAACGCCACGCAACTGCGCACCTTGGCCGAACTTGACGAGCGCACCGCCGTCACCGCCCAGATGTCCGCCGGCTGGTGATACCCCGGCAGCACCTGCACCAGCGCCCCGCTGGTCAGGCTGGCCGCCACGTCCCAGCGCGATGCCATGATGATGCCGTGCCCGTCATGGGCCCACTGGCGCACGATGTCGCTGTGGTTGGAGGCCATCGGCCCGGTCACCTTCACCGTTTCGGCGCCATTGGGCCCCACCAGGCGCCATACCCCGAAACGGTCGTCGCGGCTGCGAAACAGCAGGCAGTCATGCTGCGCCAGGTCGGCCGGCACCCGCGGCTGGCCGCGCCGCGCCAGGTAGTCCGGGGCGGCCGCCAGCACCCGCGAGCTGCTGGCGATGCGGTGCGCGATCAGGTGTTTTTCCTGCACCTCGCCCACCCGCACATCGATATCGAAGTTGTCGGCAATCAGGTCCACGCGCCGGTCCAGCAGCTCCACCCACACCTCCAGCGCCGGGTACTGGCGCCGCAGCAGCGACAGGATCGGCGCCACGTGCTCGCGCCCCAGGCGCAGGCTGGTGCACACGCGCAAGGTGCCTTGCGGCTCGCGCTGCCCGCCGGACAACGCATCGAACATCGCGCCCACGTCCTCGAGGATCTTCTGCGCCCACACGAACGTCGCCTCGCCATCGCTGGTGATGTTGACCCGCCGAGTGGTGCGGTTGAACAGCTTGACCCCGAGCATCGTCTCCAGGGTGGCGATGCGCTTGCTCACATGCGCCGGCGACAGCCCGGTCTCGGTGGCTGCCGCGATGAAGCTGGAGCGCCGCGCCACCTCGCAGAACAACTGAAGGTCACGCAGCAACGGCTCATTATTCGCTATCAGCGCATTCTGATTCTTCATCTGGCCCGATTATCTCCTGGCGCTTTTTTATTAGCCTCTCACAAACGCGCTTCGACCCAGAACAAGAAAGTGAGAACCATGACTGCATTACGCCTTGCCGTGGCCGGGGCCGGCCTGATCGGCCGCCGCCATATCGAACTGATCCAGGCCAGCGCCGAGTGCCAGCTGGCCGCCATCGTCGACCCCTCGCCCGCCGCCACCGAACTGGCCAACGCCTGCGGCGTACCGTTGTACCCGGGGCTGGCCGAACTGTTCGGCGCGCAGCGCCCGGACGGGGTGATCCTGGCCACGCCCAACCACCTGCATGTCGACGGCGCACTGGCCTGCGTGGAGCACGGCATACCGGCACTGATCGAAAAGCCGGTGGCGCATACCCTGGAAGACGGCAAGCGCCTGCTGGCCATCGCCGAGCAGCGTGACGCACGCCTGCTGGTGGGCCACCACCGCGCCCACAGTGCGATCCTGCACAAGGCCCGTGAAGTGATTGCCGAAGGGGTACTGGGCAACCTGGTGGCGGTGATGGGCAGCGCTCTGTTCTACAAGCCCGACGATTACTTCGACGCCGCCCCCTGGCGTCGCGAGGCCGGCGGCGGCCCGGTGCTGATCAACCTGATCCACGAGATCGGCAACCTGCGTTCGCTGTGCGGCGAGATCGTCGCGGTGCAGGCCCAGGCGTCCAACGCCACCCGCGGCTTTGCCGTGGAAGACAGCATCGCCATCAGCCTGCGCTTTGCCAGCGGCGCGCTGGGCACCTTCATGCTCTCCGACACCGCCGCCTGCGCGCGCAGCTGGGAGCAGACCGCCCGCGAGAACCTCGACTACCCAAGCTACGCCGACGAGGACTGCTACGTACTGGCCGGCACCCAGGGCTCGCTGTCGATACCGACCATGCGCCTCAAGTACTACGCCCGCGACGAACAGCGCTCGTGGTGGCGGCCGTTCCAGTGCGTCACCGCCAGCCTCGACGAGGCCGACCCGCTGGCCCGCCAGCTGGCGCACTTTTGCCAGGTGATCCGTGGCCAGGCCCGGCCGCTGGTGAGCGTGCGCGACGGCCTGCGCAACCTGCAGGTCATTGACGCCATTGGCCAAGCCGCCCGCTGCGGCCACACGGTAATGATCGACAGCCTCTGAACATCGGTGCCCCGGCCCTGCGCCGGGACGCCTGCGTGCCCCCAATAAAAACAACAAACGGAGAATTGCGATGGCCACACATGACGCCGCGCACAGTGCGCGCCAAACCCGCAAAGCCACCGCCAGCGGTTGGGTCGGCTCCGCGCTGGAGTACTACGACTTCTTCATCTATGCCCAGGCCGCGGCGCTGATCTTCCCGCAGATCTTCTTCCCCAGCACCGACCCCAAGCTGGCCATCTTCGCCTCCCTGGCCACCTATGGCGTGGGCTACCTGGCGCGCCCGGTCGGGGCCTTCGTGCTCGGCCACTGGGGCGACACCCGCGGGCGCAAGAACGTGTTGCTGCTGTGCATGTTTCTGATGGGCATCGCGACCATGGCCGTGGGCCTGCTGCCGACCTTCGAGCAGATCGGCTACTGGGCGCCGGCGCTGCTGGTGGTGCTGCGCCTGGTGCAGGGCTTTGCGGTGGCCGGCGAGATCGCCGGGGCCAGCTCGATGATTCTCGAACACGCACCGCCCGGGCGCCGCGGCTTCTTTGCCAGCTTCACCCTGCAGGGCGTACAGGCCGGCCAGGTGATGGCAGCGGCGGTGTTCCTGCCGCTGGCGTACTTCATGCCCAGCGACGCCTTCAACAGCTGGGGCTGGCGCATCCCGTTCCTGCTCAGCGCCGCGGTGCTGATCGCCGCCTACATCATTCGCCGCGAGGTCAAGGAGCCCGAGGCCTTCAAGGTGGCCGCCAAGCAGACCGCGCGCTCGCCGATCCGCGATGCCTTCACCTACAGCTGGCGCGGCATGCTGGTGGTGTTCGGCGTGTCGCTGATGAACGTGATCCCGGTGGTGACCACCATCTTCGGCGCCGCCTACGCGGTGCAGCCGGCCTATGGCGTGGGCTTCGACAAGAGCGTGTACCTGTGGATTCCGGTGGTGGGCAACATCGTCGCGGTGCTGGTGATCCCGTTTGTGGGCAACCTCTCCGACCGCATCGGCCGGCGCCCGCTGATCATCGGCAGCGCATTGGGCTGCGGGCTGATGTCGTTCGTCTACCTGTATGCCATCAGCCTGCACAACCTGCCGCTGGCGTTCGGCGCCTCGCTGCTGATGTGGGGCATGGTCTACCAGGGCTACAACGCGATCTTCCCAAGCTTCTTCCCCGAACAGTTCCAGACTCACTACCGCGTGTCGGCCATGGCCATCGCGCAGAACGTCGGCTACATGATCACCGCCCTGCTTCCGGCGCTGTTCACCGCCGTGGCCCCGCCCGGCTCGGACAACGTGCCGCTGCTGATCGGCGCCATCACCTGCGCGGTCACCGCCATTTCGGCCGTGGCTGCCTGGAGCGCTCCGGAAACCTACCGCACGCCCCTCGACCAGCTCGGCAAGCCGGACGCCGTGGCCCTCGACAAACCCGTGTATGACGCGCTGCGGGCCAAGGCCCTGCGCACCACCCCTGCTACGGAAACCGCCCAATGAAGACCCTGCTCGTGCTCAATGGCCCCAACCTCAACATGCTCGGCCTGCGCCAGCCCGAGGTGTACGGCCGCGAAACCCTGGCCGATGTGCAGGCGCTGTGCCACAGCGCCGGCCAACACCTGGACCTGGACATCGAGTTCCACCAGACCAACCACGAGGGCCAGATGATCGACTGGATTCACCAGGCCCGTGGCCGCGTGGCCGGCATCGTGATCAACCCCGGTGCCTGGACCCATACCTCGGTGGCGATCCACGACGCGCTGATCGCCGCCGAGGTGCCGGTGATCGAGGTGCACATTTCCAACGTGCACAAGCGTGAAGCCTTCCGCCACCACTCCTATGTGTCGCTGGTGGCCCAGGCGGTACTGGCCGGGTTCGGCACCCATGGCTACGTGCTGGCCATCAACCACTTCGCCCACCTGCAGCGCACCGCGCAAGGAGCCGCGCAATGAAAACCGTAGCCAACCCCAGCCAGCGCCTGCGCCTGGGCTTTGTCGGTGGCGGCCTGGAGTCGTCGATCGGCGCCACCCACCGCTACGCCGCGCAACTGGACGGGCACTTCGAACTGGTGGCCGGGGTCTTCGCCCGCGACCCGGCACGCAACCGCGCCGCTGCCCAGGCCTACGGCGTAGCGCCGGAGCGGGTGTACCCGGACTTCCAGCGCATGGCCGTGGCCGAAGCCGCGCGCGCCGATGGCGTGCAGGCGGTGGCGATCATGGCGCCCAACGCGGTGCACGTGCCGGCCAGCCTGGCGTTTCTCGACCAGGGCATCGACGTGATCTGCGACAAGCCGCTGGCCTCGAGCCTGGCCCAGGCGCAGCAACTGCTTGAACGCGCACGCAAGGGCCCGGCGCTGCACCTGCTGACCCACAACTACAGTGGCTACCCATTGGTGCGCGAAGCCCGCGAGCTGATCGCGCGCGGCGCCATCGGCGAGGTGCGCCTGGTGCAGGTGGAACACGCCAGCGCCTTCGGCACCCACCCGCTGGAGCAGCAAGGGGTCAAGGCGCTGGCCTGGCGCACCGACCCGGCCCAGGCCGGGGCCTCATCGGTGCTGGCGGATGTGGGCGTGCATGCCCACCAGTTGCTGCGCTTTGTCACCGGGCAGGAGGTCAGCGAAGTGTCGGCCGAGCTGAGCACCCTGGTGCCGGGGCGCCAGTCGGACGACAACGCACACGTGAAGCTGCGCCTGCAGAATGGCGCGCGCGGCATGCTGTGGGCCAGCTTCGTGGCGGCCGGGCACCGGCATGGCCTGCAGTTGCGCGTGTTCGGCTCCACCGGATCGCTGTACTGGCATCAAGAGGAACCCGACCGGCTGGAGCTGCGTCATCAGGACCAGCCGCACCAGATCCTGCGCCGTGGCGAGGCCTGGCTGAGCGAGTCGGCCAGGTTGTCGACGCGAATCAAGGCGGGCCAGCCGGAGGGGCTGCTGGAGGCGTTCGCCAACATCTACAGCGAGGCGGCCGAGCGGATCATGGCGCGCCGCGAGCACCGTGCGCCGAGCGCGCAGTCGCTGCTGTGCCCGACGGCCGAGGATGGGGTACGCGGCATGCGCTTCATTGATGCCTGCGTGCGCTCGGATGCGGCGGATGGGCGCTGGACGCAGGCCTGAACGCCAGAAGCTGCACTTATGCAGGCCCAGCAGAATTGATTTTGCTGATCAACAATCGGCTGCCAGACTGGCGGCCGATTTCTTTTGCAGGGGCACGATCATGTCGGGTGAAACAAGTCTGGCCGCGCTGTTGCGCAGCATGCGGCCGCAGTTGAATGAAGGCAGCTACGTGTTCTGCACGCTGGCCGACTGGTCGGGGCTGCAGCCTGACGAGGTGATCGGCAGCTTTCGCGAGCAGGAGGGGCTGACGGTGATCGTGTCGCGTGGGCGGGCCGAGGCGCTGAAACTGCCTTTCAGCTACGAGGCCGCGTGGATCACCCTGACGGTGCATTCGTCGCTGGAGGCGGTGGGCCTGACCGCGGCGTTCGCCACGGCGCTGGGCCAGGCCGGCATCAGCTGCAACGTGGTGGCCGCGTTCTACCATGACCATATCTTTGTCGCGCAGGCCGATGCGCAGCGGGCGATGGCGGTGCTGGAAGGGTTGGCGGCGGGGGCCTGATGATAGCGGGGGCCTTGCCGGCGCCAGGGCCATCGGCCACGATGCACCTCCCCCGCCCCACACGGAACGTCAGCATGGCCCAGATCAAGATCTATGGATTGCGCACCACCCTCGACCAGCACCGCCCTGCCCTTGCCGAAGCCATCCATGGCGCGGTGATGAGCGCCCTGCAGTACCCGCCGGAAAAACGCTTCCAGCGCTACCTGGCCCTGGACCCCGCCGACTTCCTCTACCCCGACGACCGCAGCGAACACTACCTGATCATCGAGATCAGCCTGTTCGAAGGCCGCTCCAGCGCCGCAAGGAAAGACCTCATCCGCCAACTGTTCCAGCGCATCGGCGAGCACACCGGCATCGGCGCCCAGGACATCGAGATCACCCTGTTCGAGACCCCCCGCGAAAACTGGGGCATACGCGGCCTGCCCGGCGACGAGCTGGGCCTGAACTACACCGTGGAGGTCTGAACACACGCGCCGACCGGTAGCAGCAGCCGTGCATTCTTCTGCTTAACTGGAAGAACCCGGGCCACAGGCTGCCCGCCTTTTGCACAGGTGAACGACCATGGCGCGCACCACCCCCATCGAGCTGTACCGCAATATCGGCATTGTCGCCCACGTCGACGCGGGCAAGACCACCACCACCGAACGCATCCTGTTCTACACCGGGGTCAACCACAAGATGGGCGAAGTGCACGACGGCGCCGCGACCATGGACTGGATGGCCCAGGAACAGGAGCGCGGCATCACCATCACCTCCGCCGCCACCACCGCCTTCTGGCAGGGCTCGACCAAGCAGTTCCCCGAGAAATTCCGCTTCAACATCATCGATACCCCCGGCCACGTCGACTTCACCATCGAGGTGGAGCGCTCGCTGCGCGTGCTCGATGGCGCTGTGGTGGTGTTCAGCGGCGCCGACGGGGTCGAGCCGCAGTCCGAGACGGTGTGGCGCCAGGCCAACAAGTACCATGTGCCGCGCCTGGCCTACGTCAACAAGATGGACCGCCAGGGCGCGGACTTCCTGCGCGTGGTCAAACAGATCGACAAGCGCCTGGGCCACCACCCGGTGCCGATCCAGCTGGCCATCGGCGCCGAGGAACACTTCATCGGCCAGATCGACCTGGTGAAGATGAAGGCCATCTACTGGAACGAGGCCGACAACGGCACCAGCTACCGCGAAGAGGCGATACCGGCCGACATGCTGGAGCTGGCCACCGAGTGGCGTGCGCACATGATCGAGGCCGCCGCCGAGGCCAACGACGAGTTCATGGAGCTGTACCTCAACGGCACCGAACTCGACAACGAGCAGATCAAGGCCGGGCTGCGCCAGCGCACCCTCAACAACGAGATCGTGCCGGCCATCTGCGGGTCGTCGTTCAAGAACAAGGGCGTGCCGCTGATGCTCGACGCGGTGATCGACTACCTGCCCGCCCCGTCCGAGATCCCCTCCATCAACGGCACCGACCCGGATCATGAAGACCGGCACCTGGAGCGCCATGCCGACGACAGCGAGCCGTTCTCGGCGCTGGCCTTCAAGATTGCCACCGACCCCTTTGTCGGCACCCTGACCTTCGCCCGGGTGTACTCCGGGGTACTGAACTCGGGCGATGCGGTACTCAACTCGGTCAAGGGCAAGAAGGAGCGCGTGGGCCGCATGGTGCAGATGCACGCCAACCAGCGCGCCGAGATCAAGGCGGTGTGCGCCGGCGACATTGCCGCACTGATCGGCATGAAGGACGTGACCACCGGCGACACTCTGTGCGACATCAACCAGCCGATCATCCTCGAACGCATGGACTTCCCAGACCCGGTGATCTCGGTGGCCGTGGAACCCAGGACCAAGGCCGACCAGGAGAAGATGGGCATCGCCCTGAGCAAGCTGGCCCAGGAAGACCCGTCATTTCGCGTGCGCACCGATGAAGAAACCGCGCAGACGATCATCTCCGGCATGGGCGAGTTGCACCTGGACATCATCGTCGACCGCATGCGCCGCGAATTCGGCGTCGAGGCCAATGTGGGCAAGCCGCAGGTGGCCTACCGCGAGAAAATCCGCAACACCTGCGAGATCGAAGGCAAGTTCGTGCGCCAGTCTGGCGGGCGCGGCCAGTACGGGCACTGCTGGATCCGCTTCGCCCCGGCCGAGGAAGGCAAGGAAGGCCTGGAGTTCGTCAACGAGGTGGTCGGCGGCGTGATACCGCGCGAGTACATCCCGGCGATCCAGAAGGGCATCGAGGAGCAGATGAAGAACGGCGTGCTGGCCGGCTACCCGCTGATCGGCCTGAAGGCCACGGTGTTCGACGGCTCGTACCACGACGTCGACTCCAACGAGATGGCGTTCAAGGTGGCGGCGTCGATGGCCACCAAGCAACTGGCGCAGAAAGGCGGCGCGGTGCTGCTGGAGCCGGTGATGAAGGTCGAGGTGGTGACCCCCGAGGAGTACCAGGGCGACATCCTCGGCGACCTCAGCCGGCGCCGCGGGCTGATCCAGGAAGGCGAAGACACCCCGGCCGGCAAGGTGATCCGCGCCGATGTGCCGCTGGGCGAGATGTTCGGCTATTCGACGCAGATGCGCTCGATGACCCAGGGCCGCGCCAGCTACACCATGGAGTTCACCAAGTATGCCGAGGCGCCGGCGAGCGTGGCCGATGCCATCATCAAAAAGCAGGGCTAGGTCGTCGCGCGATTACTGCACGGTCGACGCCCCGCCGACCCGGTCGCTGGGTGCAGGGATGTGCTGATTGCTGACCACCAGCTGCAGCAGGTGTGCACTTGGCCGGTAAAAGGGGCGCCTGCTCAGTGTGTGGTCAAGCCAGGCATTGAGCTCGTACAGGCGCACCGGTGCTTCACCCGGGTAGTCCGCCAGTACGGCGAGGACCATGTTCCACACCGCAGGGCTGCAACGCAGGCAACGGCTGTCGATGTACTGCCCTATGAACTGGCGAACATCCGCTGTCTCGCTGTGTGAAATGAAGATTGTCCGCACGCTGTCGGGGCATCGCTGCTCAAGATCGGGCGCCATGATTGCCTCCTGTGGAATGCTGCCGTCGCTTGACGCCATTGAACGATACAGCCGGGCCCCGTGCCATCAGGCAAACCTGAAAACGCGGGCACACCTACTGGAACAGGTTGGCCTCCAGGCAGTACGAGATCAGCTCCTGGTCGCTGCGCACATCCAGCTTGCGCATGGCCGCGATCTTTTGCGTGCTGATGGTCTTGGGGCTGCGATTCTGATTGATCGCGATGTCGCGCAGGCTCATGCCCGCCACGAACAGACGCAGGATCTCCACTTCGCGGGTGGAAAGCGAAGCCATGCGCTCGTCGATCTGGTAGCCGTTGTCGATCACCGAGTTCCGGTTCGCCGGCGCCAGCTTGTAGATGCGGTTCTGGCTCAAGGCTTCCAGTGCGCGCAGCAACTCTTCGTTCACCGTGCGCTTGTCGATCACGCCCGCCACGCCCAGATTGTACAGCCGCGTGAGGATGAGGCTGTTGGACACCATCGTCAGCACCAGCACGCGCAGCGCGGGGAAGTTGCGCGTCAGGTAGGTGATCAGCCGCAGGCCGTCGCCATACTGGGAACTCTCCGGCATGTTGTAGTCGGTGATCAGGATCTGGGGCTGCTTGTCGTGCAGCACGTTGATCAGTTCGGTGGAGCTGCCCGCTTCGCCAACCACCTCGAAGCGCGGGTCGGACTTGATGAGTTCGCGTACGCCAAACAGCACGATCGGGTGGTCATCGGCGATGACTACGGTGATTTTATGCATGATCGCTCCGGTGTGCACAAAGTGTGGCAAGTCTCGGCCCGGGTCATACCGACCTCATCATGTCGCAGAGCCGGTCGAGCGCCTGGTGAATATCATCAATCAAGGTGAGCTGCAGGCTGGGCGCGCGCAGGCGGTGCTCAAGCTCACCGAACAGCCTGGCCAGCGCGTGCGCCTGCACCACCGACAGTGCGCCACTGACACCATGCACTTTGTGCAGGACGTCGGTTTGCTCGCCGGCCGCCAGGGCCAGGCGAATGGCGCGGATGTCCTTCTCCATGGTACTCAAAAACAGGTCGCGCATGGCCGGCGACAACACGATGCCCGCTGCCGATGACTCCGCCTCGGCCAACTGCACCGACAGCTCTAGCGACGGCTGGCGCCCGGCCTCCTCGTGCGCCAGCGCCGGGGTGACATTGAGCAGCAGGTTGCGCAAGGTGGTCAGGCTCAGCGGCTTGACCACCCAGCAGGTCATGCCCGCTGCCTGGCAACGCTCGCCCTCGTCGCGCATGGCATTGGCGGTAACGCCGATGATCGGCGCCTTGGCGTTCTGCAGGCGTATCGCGCGCGCCAGCTCGTAGCCGTTCATGACCGGCATGTTGACATCGGTCAGCAGCACGTCGAAGCGGTACTTGCGCCACTGCTGCAGCGCCTGCTGGCCATCGCTGGCCAGTTCCACGGTGCAGCCCAGGGCTTCGAGTTGTTCCTTGAGAATGGCCTGGTTGATCAGGTTGTCCTCGGCCACTAGCACCTGCAGGCCAAGCGCCGGCAAGGCAGGGGCTGCGCCAGGCGGCGCGGGCTCGGTGACGCCGTTCTTTTCCATCAGCACGGCGCCGGCAATCGCCCGCACATGATTGGCGCTGACGCGCCAGCCCGCCTCCATCGGCTCGGGAACCTGCGGGCCGTCGTAGTCGCACAACAGGCGCCGGCCGTTCCAGTCCGGCAGCCACTTGCCGTTGCCCAGTACCTCGACCAGCAGCGCCCCGCTGTGCACCTCGTGCTGCGCGGCGCTGAGCACCGTAACCGTGGCATGCCAGCGCAGCAGCCAGCTGCCGATGTTCTCGGCCAGCTCCAGCACGGGCGCACGCACGTACACCTGCACGCCGCCGAGGTCGATGCCAGGTTCTGCCGGCAACGGCGTGTCCGGCAGCACGAACGGCAGGCGCACCGTGAAACTGCTGCCCAACCCCTGTTCGCTGACCACCTTCACCTCGCCGCCCATCAACGCACTGAAGCGGCTGCAGATCGACAGGCCAAGCCCGGTGCCGCTGACAAGGTTGTTCGCGCGGGCCTGGTAGAACGGCTCGAACAGGTGCAACTGCTGCTCCGGGGAAATGCCGATGCCGGTGTCGGTGACCTGGAGTTCCAGCATGATGTCTTGCCCTTCGCCCCTGGCCACGCGACAGCGCAGCACAACCCGCCCGATGTCGGTGAACTTGATCGCATTGCCCAGCAGGTTGTTGAGGATCTGCCAGATGCGCACCTCGTCCCCTACCAGCTGGTCGGGTATTTCCGGTGCCACGCAGGCATAGATCTGCAGGCCCTTTGCACGCGCGTTGGCGATGTGCGCGGACATCACGTCCTCGATCAGGCCCAATGGCGAAAAGGCCACCGACTCAAGGGTGAGTTGACCCGACTCGATCCTGGACACATCCAGCACATCGCTGATCAGTTGCAACA
Organism: Pseudomonas sp. VE 267-6A; assembly: GCF_024126555.1. Lineage (NCBI taxonomy): Bacteria > Pseudomonadati > Pseudomonadota > Gammaproteobacteria > Pseudomonadales > Pseudomonadaceae > Pseudomonas > Pseudomonas sp. VE 267-6A. The sequence goes on along the minus strand of NZ_JAMYBY010000013.1, from coordinate 49,387 downwards.
ATGTGGAGGACGAGCGCTGGATGATGCTGAGGTAATCCATCTGGCGCTGGTCGAGGCCGGTCAGGCCGAGCAGCTCCAGGGTGCCCAATACGCCGTACAGCGGGGTGCGGATCTCGTGGCTCATGGTCGCCAGGAAGAGGGTCTTGGCTTCACTGGCCTTGTCGGCCATGGACTTGGCCTGGCTCAAGGCCACCGCGCGTTCCAGGTGTTCGGTGACGTCGGTGAACGCGCACAGCAGCACCTGCTGGTCCTGGTAGCGGGTCGAGGAGAAACTGAGCCGGAAACAGCGACCCTGCAGCACCATGCTCGCCTCGCCGCACAGTTCGATGCCGGGTTGGCGCGCCATCTCGACGATGGACTGCGCCACTTCGAGACTGTCCTTGGCACGCTGATTTTCCACCACCACCTGGTGGTCGTGCAGGCGGATGACAATCAGCCCGGCAGGTGCGCTTTCGATCACCGCCAGGCTGAACGCCTGGCTGTCGAGCAGCTCGCTCCGGGCCTGGCGAGCCGGCGCGATGACCTGCCGGCGATAGTGGTAGTACAGCCACCCCAGCAGGGCGCTGAGCAACGCAAATGCCAGCACGATGCGCAGCAGCGGTAAATTCGCCCCACGGATGAAGCTGACGCAATCGACGCAGTACTGCGCCGCCCATTGCTCGTGGGTCATCGCCAGCAGGAAGATCAGGGCAATGCCAAGCAGCAAGCCGATACCGAGGCGTAGGTAGCTTCTGGCCAACGACGTCACGCTCGCCTCTCTTCACGCTGGCAGTGCTGCAGGCAGGTGAACAGCGCACCAAGGCCGAAGGGTTTGACCAGCAGCTGCTGCATGCCTACCGCCAGGCACCGATCGCCCTCGTCGCGCATGGCATTGGCCGTGGCACCGATGATGGGCACCACGCAGCCTTGACGACGAAGGGCCTTGGCCAGGTCATAGCCGTTCATGCGTGGCATGTTGATGTCGGTGAGCACCACGTCGAACACCTCGTTCTGCCACAGCGCCAGGGCCTCATGCCCATCGCGGGCCAGGCCCACGCTGCACCCCAGCTCCTCCAGCTGGTCCTTGACGATCAGCTGGTTGATCACATTGTCTTCGGCGACCAGTACCCTCAGGTCCAGTTGCCGGGTGATCTCGTGCTCGATCCGGCCAGGCGCCGGGGGGGCGATGCCCTGGGCCTGGCTGACGGCCGCCAGCAGCCCGTTCAGATCGTTGAGCTTGACCCGCCAGTAGCGTTGCTGCGACGGCGGCTCGCACTCCTGCGGGCAGATCACTACACGCGGCCCGCTCCACTCCAGCAGGACGGGGTGCGCGGTGTGCGGGTGGGCCTCCACCAGCAGCACGTCATGCGCGGCCTGGATCTCGGGTGGCAGCCCGATATGGGTCTGCGCGCCCCAGCGCCGCAGCCAGCCACTGACGTATTCGGCCATTTCCAGCACCGGGGAATGCACGTAGATCATCTCGTCGGCCAGGCGCGGCGTATCGCTCGCCGGCATCGGGTACGAGCGCCCCAGCGGAATGCTCAAGGTAAAGCTGCTGCCCAGGCCCACGGCGCTGACCACGCGGATGCTGCCGTTCATCAAGGCGGCCAGGCGCTGGCAGATGGACAGGCCCAGGCCGGTGCCGGGCACCACGTTGGTCTTGGTCGAGGACTGGTAGAACGGCTCGAACAGCAAGGCCTGGTCGTCCGGGGCAATGCCCGGGCCGCTGTCGCTGACCTGCCAGAGGATGTCGGCCCGTTCCTCGGTCATCGAGCCGACCTTGGCACGCAGCACGATCTGCCCGCTCTCGGTGAACTTCACCGCATTGTTGAGCAGGTTGTTCAGCACCTGGCGAATGCGCGTTATGTCGCCACGCAACAGCGCCGGCATGTACGGGTCGACGAAGGCATACAGATACAACCCCTTGCTGCGCGCAGCACCGGCGTAGCTCTGGGTCACGTCGTGGATCAGCTCCAGCGGCGAGAACTCACTGGCCTCCAGGGCCAACTGACCGGCTTCGATCTTGGCCACATCGAGAACATCGCACACCAGGTTGAGCAGCGCTGCCGAGGAACTCTCGATGGCGTGCAGATAGTCTTTCTGCGGCCCCCTCAGCTCGGTACGGGCCAGCAGCTCCAGGGTTCCGAGCACGCCATACAACGGCGTGCGTATCTCGTGACTCATGGTCGCCAGGAACAGTGTCTTGGCTTCGTTGGCGGCATCGGCCATCTGCTTGGCCATGGTCATCGCGGCCTCGGCCTGCTTGCGCGTACTGATATCGCTGAAGGCGCAGAACAGCACATCCTCGCCGTTGTAGCGGGTGCGCACGAAGCTCAGGTGCAGGTGGCGACCGTCGCCGGCCTGGAACTCGTCGGACTGGACAATTTCGCGGTCGCTGAAGGCTTGTTCGATCCAGCCGTGGCACAGGCGCTCGCGCTCCTTGCACTCGCCCAGCCACTGCTGCGACAAGGTGTTCTCCAGTACCACCTGGCCATCCGCGCGGCGCAGCACGCACAGCGCCACCGGGGCGGTCTGGATGATCGCGCGGTTGAACGCTTCACTTTCGATCAGTGCATCGATGCGCTGGGTCGCCGGGGTGATCAGGCGCCGTTCGACGCGCGTCACCAGGCGCCCCACCAGCACGCCGATCAGCAGGATGAGGGCGCTGGCAGCCAGCAACGGCCACCACAACACCTTGAGCAAGGCCTCCAGCCCAATGGCATAGAACAGCTTCCAATCCGAGTAGCCCAGCTTCTTGCGCATCACCAGCTGGTCGGGCCAGAAGCCTTCCCCGGAGAAGCCGAAGTCATGGCCTGTCTCCAGCTTCGGCAAGGGCAGCGACGGGTACACGCTCGACACGCTGCGCATCATCACATCGCCTCTGGGGTTGAGCATCATGAACTGCCCTGCCGCGTCATCGTGCAGCGTGCTGGCCACGTCGCTGGCATCCATCTCCATGCCGAGCCAGCCCGATCGGGGCTGGTGGAAATCCACCCGCACGAACAGATACAGCCGCGGCGTCGACGCCTGCTGATCGCTGAGCCAGACCGCCTGGTCCGCCTCGGGCAGGGTGGGATCAATACGCTGCAGGCGGCTCAGCACCGCGCCAGGGATCGGCGTATCGAAGCTGACCGTGCGGTTCAGGTACACCACGCGGGCCGCCACCTGATCGGCGACGTACAGCAGGTTGATGCGGTTTGTCGTGAGGAAATCCACCATGCGCCCGGACAACTGCAGGTCCCAGCGGAGATCGTCACCGGGCTGTCGGTGGCCGACCTGTTGCGCCACCGCGAACTGTTGCGCAGGTGGCTTCGCCACCGCCGACAGCGCGAGGCTCTTGAGCAGCGCCTCGCGCTGGGTGAAGAACACCCGTGCATTGGCGATGGCATCGCTCATGAGCCCCTGACGACGGGAGACTTCGTTTCTGAGAATCGAGCTCAGGGAAATGATCGCACCCACCACCATGCCCAGCACCAGTAACTGGGCGAACAATCGCAGCAGCCGGCGCACAGCCTTGGGGGTGGAGAAGAACGAGTCGGTGGGTTGCAGGAAATGCTTCAATTTCATGGCGCCAGCTTAAGTGCCCTTTGCTGCGCAGCACTATCAGGCAAGCCTTAAAAATGCGCCCCAGCACAGCCAGGGCGCTTGGCTCAGCTCGATGTACCGCCGCGAATGCGCATGCCGTGGCTGGTGCACGGGCGCGGTTTCACGTGGTGAAACGCCGGGTCAGGTCGGCCATGGCAATCGCCAGCCTGGACAGCTCGTTGCTTGCAGTGGCCGTCTGGCTGGCGCCGTCGGAGGTCTGCACCGAGTGATCGCGAATGCTCACCAGGTTGTGGTCCACCGAACGTGCCACCTGCGCCTGCTCTTCGGAAGCGGTTGCAATCAGGAAGTTGCGGTCGTTGATCTCGGTGATCGAACGGGCAATCGCATCCAGTGCGGCGCCGGCTTCCTGCGCGATCCCCAGGGTGTCCTGGGCATTGACGCGGCTTTGCGACATCGCCGTTACCGCCTGCTCGGCCCCCGCCTGGATGTCGGCGATCATGGTCTCGATTTCCTTGGTGGACTCCTGGGTGCGGTGGGCCAGTGCCCTCACCTCGTCGGCCACCACGGCGAACCCGCGCCCCTGGTCACCGGCCCTGGCAGCCTCGATGGCAGCATTGAGGGCCAACAGGTTGGTCTGCTCGGCAATCGCGCGAATCACGTCCAGCACCTTGCTGATGTTCTGTGCCCTGTTCGCAAGGCCTTCGACTTCCCCGCTGGTGGACTCGACAATCGTTGTCAGGTTCTGGATGGCGACAACCGCCTGGGTCACCCGCTCGGAACCGGTGCGGGTCGAACTGGCGGACTGCTGGGTGACTTCCGACGCGGAGGCTGCGTTGCGCGCCACCTCTTCGACCGCAACCGTCATCTCGTTCACGGCGGTGGCGGCCTGTTCGATTTCATCGCTCTGCTGCTGCAGCCCGCGGCTCGATTCCTCGGCCACCGAATGCATCTGTTCGGCCGCTGCGGCCAACTGGTTCGACGAGTCGCCCATCAGACGAATGGTGTCACGCAGGCTGGCCTGCATGCTCGCGGTCGAGGCCATCAGGTCGGTCAGCTCGTCCTTGCCGGACATCGGCACGACACTGCGCAGGTCCCCTTCGGCAATCCGCTGGTTGATCCCCAGCACCGCCAGCAACGGTACGGTGATGCTGCGCGCAAACAGAACCCCCATCAGGATGCTCAACACCACGACCACGCTGATGATCACGATCACGGTCTTCACCGAGCTCTGATAGATGGCCTCGGACTCGATCCCCGATTGGCGGGCACCTTCGCGGTTGATGTCCATCATCTTGCCGATAACGACCTGCAGGCTGTTCGCCAGCGGCCGAGTCGTCTGGTTGAGGTACTCGGTGGCTTCGGCGGCGTGGTCGGCCTGCACCCGCTCCAGAAAGCTGTCCAGCTGCCCTATGTAGTTGGCGATCCCTGTCTTGACATCGTCGTAGGCCGCTTGTTCGTCCGGGCTGGACACCTGGTGACGATAGTCGGTGACCGCCTTGTCGAGCTCGCTGCGTGCACCGGTGATGGTCTCGATGGACATCTTCCTGATCGCTGGGTCATCGGTACTGAGGAGGCGATAGCTTTCAAGCCGCAGGCGCAGCACCAGCGCGTCGATCGCGCCTCCCTGGCGCACGCTTTCCATCCAGTTCTTCTCGATTTCCAGGGCAGCGGCACGCACTCGGCCCATTTGCATGATGGAAACCACACCCAGGACAATGACCAGCACGTTCAATACGAAAAACACCAGTATTGCTCGATGGCCCAGCCTGAAATTTCTAAGCAGCATGTTCAATCCCTCATAGAAACAAGCAGAAAATCGGAGGCACCCGACTCCGCGTCGTTGCTGGTGGGGACTTTAATGAGGGCGTTTGAAATAGCCTATCAGGCAAGCCTGAAAACGGGCCTGCACACCGCCCTCCAATGATCGGCGATCGAGGTACGCCCACACTCCGAGCGGCCAGGCTCCCTTGCGTGGCGGTGGCAGCCGCTAGTTGAACAGGCGTTGCAACTCCGTCGGCGGCAAGGGCCGGCTGAGCAGGTAACCCTGCGCGTAATGGCAGCCCTGGCCCACGATGAAGTCCAGGTGGTCAGCCTCCTCGACGCCTTCGGCAACCACTTCGAAGCCCAGCTCGCACCCCAGCCCGATGATTGCACGACAGATCGCGTGCAGCTTGCCGCTCTGGGGCTGGCCGCTGACGAAGCTTCTGTCGACCTTGAGGATGCTCAATGGAAAACGCAGCAGGCAACTCAGGGCTGAGTAGCCGGTGCCGAAATCATCCAGCGCCAGCCGCACACCCATGCTCACCAGTTCATCGAGGCAGGCCTTGACCTGGGCACTGTCACTGACCCACTGGCTTTCGGTGATTTCCAGGATCAGGCTCGCCGGCGGCAGCCCGCAGGCCTGCAGAACGCGCCGCACCGAGGCGGCGAAGCCGACCTGCTCCAGCTGCAGGCTGGAGACGTTGACCGAACAGTGCAGCTGCCCCTGCCCGGCCAGCTGCCAGTCGCGGACCTGTCGACAGGCGCGCTGCAGCACCCACTCGCCAACCGGTACGATCTGCCCGGTGGCTTCAAGGGTGGGGATGAACGCCAGCGGCGGCACCAGTTGCCCGGCAGATCGCCAGCGCAGCAGCGCCTCGACACCCGCGATGTAGGGGCGGCCCTGATCGACGCGGTAGAGCGGTTGATAATGCAGTTCGAACTGATCCCGCTCCAGGGCCCTTCCGAGGTCCGACTGCAACGACGTACTCGCGACGGGCGTCGAGACCACGTAAAGCGCCGACTGATTCATCACTCACCCCTCCCACGCAGGCGTGCCATAGCCCATCCACCGCTTCGAAAGACTCCTCCAATCAACAGGCTTGCCGTCAGAGAACGTCACTCCCGTGACAGGCCAATGTTCAGGCACATGCCGCAGCGCGGACCATCAGCAGATCCTTAAAAATGCGCGTGGGCTCAGGCGGTGTGCTGCTCCCCCGCACGCCTGAGCAGTTGCTTGCAGCGCTCGGTCAGGTGCACCACGCGCAGGTGCTTGCCGGCCTTGGCATAGCGCTCGCGCAGGGTCTTGATGGCAGCGATCGCCGAGTAGTCGACCACCCGCAGGTGGGCGCAGTCCAGGGTCACCTCGGCCGGGTCGTCGGCCGGGGTGAACTGGTTCAGAAAGGTGGTGACCGACGCAAAGAACAGGGTGCCGTGCACGCGGTACAGCTTGCTGCCGTCGGCGTGCACGTCGCTGTCGGCGTACAGCTCGCGGGCCTGCTGCCAGGCAAAGTTCAGGGCGGCGATGATGATGCCGAACATCACGGCAGCCGCCAGGTCGGTGAACACCGTGACCACGGTGACCGCCACGATGGTCAGCACGTCGTTCACCGGCACCTTGTGCAGCACCCGCAGCGATGCCCAGGCGAAGGTCTGCTGCGCCACCACGAACATCACCCCCACCAGTGCCGCCAGCGGAATGCGCTCGATCAGCGGCGCGAGAAACAGCACGAACATCAGGATCATCACCCCGGCCACGGCGCCCGACAGCCGGCCGCGCCCGCCGGAGCCGAGGTTGATCACGGTCTGCCCGATCATCGCGCAGCCGCCCATGCCGCCGCACAGGCCCGAGACCATGTTGGCCGCGCCCAGCGCCACACATTCGCGGTCGGGGTGGCCGCGGCTCTCGGTGATTTCGTCGGTGAGGTTGAGGGTGAGCAGGGTTTCGAGCAGGCCGACCATGGCCATCAGTACTGCGTATGGCGCGATGATGCGCAGGGTGTCGAGGGTCCATGGCACCTCGGGCAGGGCCAGGCCCGGCAGGCCGCCGGCGATGTGCGCCATGTCGCCCAGGGTGCGGGTGGGCAGGTCGAACAGGTACACCAGCAGGCCCACGCCGAGAATCGCCACCAGCGCCGGCGGCACGGCGCGGGTCAGGCGTGGCAGCACGTAGACGATGGCCATGGTCAGTGCCACCAGGCCGAGCATCAGGTACAGCGCATTGCCGGCAAGCCAGGCCTGGCCGGACTTGAAGTGTTCGAGCTGGGCCAGGGCAATCACGATGGCCAGGCCGTTGACGAAGCCGAGCATCACCGGGTACGGCACCAGGCGCACCAGCTTGCCCAGGCGCAGCAGGCCGAACAGCAGCATCACCAGCCCGCCCAGCAGCACCGTGGCCAGCAGGTATTGCACGCCGTGCTGCACCACCAGCGCGACGATCACCACCGCCATCGAGCCGGCGGCGCCGGAAACCATGCCCGGGCGCCCACCGAACAGTGCGGTCAGGGTGCAGATGATGAAGGCGCCGTACAGGCCCATCAGCGGGTTCAGGTGCGCAACCAGGGCGAAGGCGATGCACTCGGGCACCAGGGCGAAGGCGGTGGTGAGGCCTGCGAGCACGTCGGCGCGCACGGGGGCGAGTCGGAAGGGTTTGCGTGTGGGCTGCATCGGGGTTCCAATCGGCAGGGCATCGCCTGCGGGGGTGACAGGGCATCGAGGGGGTGCAAAAGGTTGGCTAGCTTACCTCAAACACAAACGGCGTCGCAGCCATCGCGGGGCAAGCCCGCTCCCACAGGACTGTGCAGAGCGGGCTGGACCCGCGATAAAGGCGACACCCTCATCGCACCCGGTCGCGGCTCTGCACCGCCAGGTCCAGGGCCTTGTGCATGTCCAGCCGCGCCGAGCGGCCGACGTCCTTGTCATTGAGCTGGTAGTTGCGCTCGGACGGCAGGATCGGCGCGGTCAGGTCTTCGGCGTCCATCGGCTCGAAGTCGCCCTCGCTGCCCAGGGTCATGGCGCTGCGGCGCAGCAACAGGCGCAGTTGCTCGGGCTGCAGGCGCGGGTTGATCGAGAGCATGGCCGCCACCACCCCGGCCACCATCGGCGTGGCATAGGAGGTACCGCAGTGCACCTCGCCGCGCTGGTCGGCCTGCGCAGTGGACGCCTGCACGCAGGCGGCGGCGGTGATGTCCACGCGCGCGTCGATGTTGGAGGCGGCGCGCTTGACCACATAGGCCGGATCATCCACCGCCACCGGGCGCTCGCTGCGCTGGTGCCCGCCCACCACCAGCAACTGCTCGGTGACGAATGAGGACGGCAGGCGGTACTCGTCGGTACCCGAGTACGACGCGCCATTGCCCGCCGAGTTGATCACCACCACGTCCGGGTGCTCCTTGCGCAGCCACAGGAAGAACTCCTCCAGCAGCTCTTCATAGCCGCTCATGGCCAGGCCCGAGCGCACCAGCGAGTCGACCTCGTCGCCCTCGACGTTCTTCGCCCCCACCCGGTGGATGCCCCAGCTCCAGTTCAGCACCCGCACGCCGTCCTCCACCAGGTTGACCGAGGCGGCGATGTTGGCGGTGATGCCGGCGTCGGAATTGCGCTCCACGATCACCTCGAAGCCGGGGCTGGCCGGGTCGAGCCCGCGCAGAAAACCGGTATTGCCGCCCTGCTCCCAGCGCGCGGCCAGCACCCCGGCCACCGTGCTGCCATGCCCGTCGGGCTTGTCGGCGTCACGCGCGTACAGGCAGGTGCGTGGTCGCTCGCCGCGGCACGGGCCCAGGTAATCGGCGAAATCGGGGGCGTCGAAATCCACGTCGCGCTCGATCACGCCGATGCGTACCGGGCTGACCGGTACCGCCGCATCGCGGGCAGGGATGCGCCGCTGGTAGAAGTTGACCGCGTCCATGAAGCGGTTGGCGGCCCATTCCTCGCCGCCGGGCCGGGCCTGCGCATCTGCGGGTTCGCGCTCCTCGCCCTTTTCCGGCGCGGACTCCTCGATCACCACGGCGTCCACGCTGACCTCGCTGCCCAGGCGCAGCACCATGGCATCGCGCTGCACCAGGTCACTGACCGGCAGGCGCAGCTGGTAGACGTTCAGCGGCGCGATCGCCCCCACCACCTTGGCGCCGTACTTGTCGGCCAGGCGCCGGGCCTCCTGCAGGCCGTCGTGGCGCTCTTCGATCAGCAGGCTGACCAGGTCGACATAGGTGGTCAGGCCGTCCATGTTCTTCGCCACCTCGCCCGGCCCGGCGGGCACCACATGGCTGGCCTTGAGCGACAGCCACACCGGGTTGCTGGCCTGGCCGCCCGCGTCCTGCAGCCACAACGGGCCGCTGTCCAACCGCGCCGTATCGAGGTTCAGCCGCAGCGTATCGCCATCGCGGGTGACACGGGCGGCGGGCAGCACGTGCCCGTCCAGATGCACCCCGGGCGTGCCCTGCGCCAGGCCGCGGGTGCTCACGCACCACTGCTGCTGCACCGCGCTCAGCACATCGCCACAGCGCTGCAGGCCGGTGATGCGCAAGGGCTCGGCGGCGATGGCCAGGGTGCTGGCCAGGGCCAGCAGGGCGAAACCGGGTGCAATCAGGTGGGGCAGCATGGGCGACTCCGTTGCAGGGTGGCAGACAATGACCATCCGACCGGCTGGCGCAGGTCATCGTTCAGCGGGGCAAGGCTTGACCCCGCGTTTGCGCGCCGCGCATGCTTCGGCCTCCACGACTTTCAAGGAACGACTGCATCATGAAGCTGGAAACCTTGGCGATCCATGCGGGCTTCAGCCCCGATCCGACCACCAAAGCGGTTGCGGTGCCGATCTACCAGACCACCTCGTTCGCCTTCGATGACACCCAGCATGGTGCCGACCTGTTCGACCTCAAGGTGGCCGGCAACATCTACAGCCGCATCATGAACCCCACCAACGATGTGCTGGAACAGCGCATGGCCGCGCTGGAAGGCGGCGTGGGCGCACTGGCGGTGGCCTCGGGCATGGCGGCGATCACCTACGCCATCCAGACCGTGGCAGAGGCCGGCGACAACATCGTCTCGGTGGCCAAGCTGTATGGCGGCACCTACAACCTGCTGGCCCATACCCTGCCGCGCTTCGGCATCCAGACCCGCTTCGCCGCCCATGACGACATCGCCGCCCTCGAGGCGCTGATCGACGACAAGACCAAGGCGGTGTTCTGCGAGTCGATCGGCAACCCGGCCGGCAACATTGTCGACCTGCGCGCGCTGGCCGATGCCGCGCACCGCCATGGCGTGCCGCTGATCGTCGACAACACCGTGGCCACGCCGATCCTGTGCCGCCCGTTCGAGCACGGCGCCGACGTGGTGGTGCACTCGCTGACCAAGTACATCGGCGGCCACGGCACCAGCATCGGCGGCATCGTGATCGACTCGGGCAACTTCCCGTGGGCTGACCACAAGCAGCGCTTCGCCCTGCTCAACACCCCCGACCCGTCCTACCACGGCGTGACCTACACCGAGGCCTTCGGCCCGGCGGCGTTCATCGGGCGCTGCCGCGTGGTGCCGCTGCGCAACACCGGCGCGGCGCTGTCGCCGTTCAACGCCTTCCTGATCCTGCAGGGGCTGGAGACCCTGTCCCTGCGCATGGAGCGTCACACCGAGAACGCCCTGAAGGTGGCCCACTACCTCCAGGGTCACGAGCAGGTGGCGTGGGTCAAGTACGCCGGCCTGCCGGACCACCCCGAGCACGCGCTGGCGCTGCGCTACACCGAGGGCAAGCCGGCGTCGATCCTGTCGTTCGGGATCAAGGGCGGCCAGGAGGCCGGTGCACGCTTCATCGACGCACTCAAGCTGGTGGTGCGCCTGGTGAACATCGGCGATGCCAAGTCGCTGGCCTGCCACCCGGCCTCCACCACCCATCGCCAGTTGAACGACGAAGAGCTGGAAAAGGCCGGCGTGCCGCGTGACATGGTGCGCCTGTCGATCGGCATCGAACACAGCGACGACATCCTGGCCGACCTGGCCCAGGCACTGGAAGCGTCGCGCGGCTGAGGCATCGGCGGGCAGGCAAGCGCTACACATTCATCTGTATATCCATACAGATAAACCTTGCCTGCATCGCCAATCCTGCGCATTCTAGGGCCCATCACAGCCCGACCAAGAGCTCACCCGGCCATGCGCCTGTACCTCTGCGAAAAACCCTCCCAGGCCAAGGACATCGCCAAGGTCCTTGGCGCCAGCCGCCGCGGCGACGGTTGCTGGGTCGGCACGGGCGTCACGGTGACCTGGTGCATCGGCCACCTGCTCGAAACCGCCCCGCCCGACGCCTACGATGCCCGTTACAAGCGCTGGTCGCTGGCCGACCTGCCGATCATCCCGGCGCAATGGAAAATGCTGGTAAAACCCAGGACGGCCGCCCAGTTCAAGGCGGTCAAGCGCCTGCTCGGCGAGGCGGCCGAACTGGTGATTGCCACCGACGCCGACCGCGAGGGCGAAATGATCGCCCGCGAGCTGGTGGAGCACTGCCGCTATCGCGGGCCGATCCAGCGCCTGTGGCTGTCGGCGCTGGACGACGCCTCGATCCGCAAGGCCCTGGCCGCCCTCAGGCCCGGCGCCGCCACCTTCAACCTGTACCACTCGGCCCTGGGCCGCTCGCGTGCCGACTGGCTGATCGGCATGAACATGAGCCGGCTGTTCACCCTGCTCGGCCGCCAGTCCGGCTATCAGGGCGTGTTGCCGGTGGGCCGGGTGCAAACCCCGACACTGCGCCTGGTGGTGGACCGCGACCGCAGCATCGCCGATTTCGTGCCGGTGCCGTTCTGGGCCATCGATGTGCAGTTGCGCAGCGCCGGCGAGGTGTTCAATGCCCAGTGGCGTGCGCCCGACGAGCTGTGCGACGACCAGGGCCGCTGCCTGAACCAGGCGTTCGCGCAGCAGGCGGCTGCGGCCATCCAGGCGGCGCCCACGGCGCGCCTTTTGACGCTGACCACCGAGCGCGTGCGCGAGGCAGCGCCGCTGCCCTTCGACCTGGGCACCCTGCAGGAGCTGTGCTCGAAGAAATTCGGCCTGGGCGCCCAGGAAACCCTCGACATCGCCCAGGCGCTGTACGAAACCCACAAGGTCATCACCTACCCGCGCAGCGACTGTGGCTACCTGCCCCTGAGCCAGCACGCCGAGGCGCCGGCGATTCTTGCCGCGCTGGGGCGCGCCGACCCGAGCCTGGCGCCCTTGCAGCCGCACCTGCAGGCGCAACGCCGCTCACGCGCGTGGAACGACGCCAAGGTCAGCGCCCACCACGGCATCATCCCCACCGCCGCCGCGCTCGACCCGGCGCGCCTGCCGCCCAAGCACAAGTCGGTGTACGTGCTGATTCGTGCCCGCTACCTGGCGCAGTTTCTGCCCAACCATGAATACGACCGCACCCAGGCCGACTTCGATTGCGCCGGGCAGGCGCTGCGTGCGGTGGGCAAGCAGATCGTCGAGCCGGGCTGGCGGCGCGCGCTGCCCGAAGCCCTGACCCCGCCCAAGGGCCGCGAGGCGCCGGTGGCGCAAGTGCTGCCGGCATTGCACGAGGGTCAGCTGTGCGAGGTGGCCGGGGTCAACCTCAAGGACCTGTGGACCCAACCGCCCAAGCCCTTCACCGAAGGCGACCTGATCAAGGCGATGAAGAACGTCGCCAAGCTGGTGGACGACCCGCGCCTTAAACAGAAGCTCAAGGACACCACCGGCATCGGCACCGAAGCGACCCGCGCCGGGATCATCCAGGGCCTGCTCGACCGGGGCTACCTGGTCAAGCAGGGCAAGGCGCTGTCGGCCACGCCGGCGGCGTTCAGCCTGATCGACGCGGTGCCAAGGGCGATTGCCGACCCTGGCACCACGGCGATCTGGGAGCAGGCGCTGGACATGGTGCAGAGCGGCGAAATGAGCCTGGAAGCGTTCGTGGCCAAGCAGTCGGCGTGGATGAGCAAGCAGGTGGAGCGCTGCTCGGGCATGAGCCTGCGCATTTCAGGGCCGCCGGTGCCGGCCGGGCGCGGCGGCGCGCCGTGGAAGAAGAAGCGCAAGAGCAGCGCCACGGCCGGCAAGCGACCCCGTGCCACCAAAGCGAAAAAAACCGGGGCTTAGGCCCGTGCCGGCTGCTTCGCCGGCAAGGCCGGCCCCTACAGAAACCACCGACAAGGAATGTGTATGAAACTGGGCTACACCATCGTTTATGTACCCGATGTCGAGGCATCGTTGAGCTTCTTCGAGAATGCCTTCGGCCTGAAGCGTCGTTTTCTGCATGAGTCCGGCGATTACGGCGAGCTGGACACCGGGCCAACCACCCTGGCCTTCGCGTCGCTGGAACTGGGCGAGTCGAATTTCCCGGAAGGTTTCGTTGCCGCCAGCAACAGCCACAAGCCCCTGGGCATGGAGATCGCGCTGGTGACCGAGAAGGTCGCGGCGGCCCACGCCAATGCCCTGGTCAACGGCGCCGAGGAAATCAGGGCGCCGCAGAGCAAGCCCTGGGGCCAGACGGTTTCCTACTTGCGCTGCCCGGCCGGGGTGCTGGTGGAGCTGTGCTCGCCGATGGGTTGAAAGCGCTTGGCCAGCAAGGCTGGCGCCTACAGGGGCCGTCCTTGGCAAAGCCTTTGGCTCACGCGCGAATCACTGCCTTGAGCACCGTCTTGAACGTCTCGATCTGCTCGTCGCTGAACGCGGCAAATACCGTGTCCTGCTGCTCGCGCGCAATCGTCCACAGGGCCTCGGTCTGGTCGATGCCGGCCACGCTCAGGCGCACATGCCCGGCCGCCTCGCTGTCGCACACCAGCCCCTTGCGCTTGAGGTTGGCCACCGCCTCGTCGATCTCTCGCGCCGGCATCGCCACCTCGCGCTGCAGGTCGGCCAGGTTCAACCCCGCATCGTTCTCCAGCACCATCAGCATGCGCGCCTCGCTGGTGCGCAAGCCACTGGACAGCTGGCGCGGCTGGTAACTGGCTTGGTAGGCACGCAGCGCCTGGGTCATCAGGTAGTACAGGTTGTGGCTCAGGCGCCCCTGAAAATGGCTGCTGGGGGCCTGCCCCTCTTCGCGTCGGGTCATGCGGGTGTGCGGCAGCACCATCGAGTACGCACCCTGGTGGTAGAGCAACGGCGAACGCCCGCCATCGTCGAACGCTACCACCTTGCCCAGCATGATCCAGTGGTCACCGCCGTCGAGCAGCTGATGGCGTTCGCACTGGAAGCACGCGGCGCAATCGGCCAGCAGCGGTGCGCCCCCCTCGCCCGCCCGGTGCTCGATGCCGGCAAAGCGGTCCTCCCGTGGCTTGGCGAAGTTGTTCGACAGCTCGATCTGGTCGGCGGCCAGGATATTCACCGCAAAGTGGCTGGCGGCCTCGAACACCGCGAGGCTGCTGGAGCGCTTGTCCAGGCTCCAGAGGATCAGCGGCGGGTCCAGCGAGACCGAATTGAAGCTGTTGGCCGTGACCCCGACCTTGTTGCCCGCGGCATCGGCGGCGGTGACCACGGTGACGCCGGTGGCGAAGTTGCCCAGGGCGCGGCGGAACGCGCGGCTGTCGAAGGCCACGGCAGGTTCAGTAGACATGCAAGACTCCCCGGCTGCCGCCAGGGCAGCCGTACGTTGTTGTTATGGGCAGGGCGCGGTGTTCACACCATGCTCGGGTCGGGCTCCAGGCCCATCAGCTCGCGACCGAGGATCTGCGCGCAGACGTCGTAGTCGGTGTAGGCATGGGCGCCGGTCATGTGCGAGTCGCGCCACAGGCGCTGCATCTCGTTGGCCTCGAACCAGGCGGTGCCGCCCGCGGCTTCGAACAGGCGATCCACGGCCTGGATGCACATCTTCACCGCGTAGCCCTGGTTGGTGCGCCAGAACGCCAGGGTCTCGCGGCTGGGGTACTGGTGGCGGGCGCTGTGGTCGGCGTGCTCCTGCCAGGTTTTTTCGAGAAAGGCCCGCGCAGCGGCCACCTGGTGGGTGGACTCGGCCAGGCGCATCAATGCGGGGGTGGCTGCGCCAACCGCAGCGCCGGTGTAGGCGCGCACGCGGTTGGCGGTCTTCTCGCGGAAGGCCTGGAGCATGCGCTCGGCCACCCCCAGGCTGACCGTGGAAAAGCCACTGGCGAAGTACGGCCGGTACGGCGAATAGAACACCTTGCTGTCCGGGTACAGGCCGAAGCCGGCGGACTTGCCTTCCATCATGTCCTTGGCTTTCTGGATGCGGTACTCGGGCACGAAGGCCTTGTCGATGAGCAGGGTCTTGGTGCCGCTGCCCTTCATGCCCGCAGCGTGCCAGTCGTCGCGGATCACGTAGTCGCTGCGCGGCAGCACGGCGAAGCAGTAGTCCTGGGTGCCTTCGGCGTTGGCGCGGCGACAGCCGACGATGGCCCATTCGGCATGGTCGCTGCCGCTGCTCCAGCCCATCTCGCCGCTGAACAGCAGGCCGCCCTCGACCTCCTCGATACGCCCGAACGGCGCGATGCTGCTGCTGGCAGTGGCGTCGCGGTCGGTGCCCCAGATCTCTTCCTGCAACCGGGCCGGGAACATCGCCAGCTGGTGGCTGTGGGTGCACAGCAGGCTCATGGCCCAGGCGGTACTGGCACAGGCACCGGCCAGCGCGGCGATGCAGTCGGCGAATTCGGGCAGGGAAATTTCCAGGCCGCCATACAGCTTGGGCTGGAAGGCGCGGTGCAGGCCGATGCCCTTGAGCAGCGCGATGTTTTCGGCGGGTACCTGGCGATCCTGCTCGGCACGGACGGCGTTGGCAGCGATGGTCGGCAACAGTGGCTTGAGGTCTTCAAGCAGCGGGTTTGGCTTTTTCATGGAGGGCCCTGCTTATTATTGGATGTCCGGGCCGGGCTGCGAGGTGGGCAGCTGGCGGCGGATGCAGGGCCAGTATGGGATGGGTGTGACGGGGGGAAAATGCACCTTCCAGAGGCAAGGTTGTACTTTTCATGGGCCCCTTCGCCGGCAAGGCCGGCGCCTGCTATTGGTAGGAGCCGGCCTTGCCGGCGAAGGGGCCGCAGGGATCAGCCCTTGACCACCTGCTGCAACCCCTCCCAGAGCCTTGCCACATGCTCGCGCTCGGTGGGCAACGCGCCCACCGACACCCGCACCATCCACTGCCCGTTCAACGTCGCCGGGGTCACATACGCCGCGCCCGACGCATTGAGCCGGTCGGCCCAGGCGCGGGTGTGGCGGTCCAGTGCCTCGCCTTCCAGCCCGCCAGGCTGGTGACGAATGCACAGGGTCTGCAACTGCACCGGCGCCAGCACCTCCCAGCCCGGCGCCGCACCTACCTGCTGTTCAAGCCAGCGAGCATTGCCCAGGTCGCGGCGCAGGCGTTGCTGCAAGCCTTCCACGCCTTCGCTGCGCAACATGAACCACAGCTTCAACGCACGAAACCTGCGCCCCAGCGGGATGCCCCAGTCGCGCAGGTTCTTCACTTCGCCATCGACCGCCGACTGCAGGTAGCTGGGGTTGGTGCTCATCACACGGATCAGGTGCTGCGGGTCACGCACGAAATACAGCGAGCAGTCGAACGCCACCCCCAGCCATTTGTGCGCATTGACCACGATGGAGTCGGCCTGCTCGATGCCGGTCCACATCCAGCGGCATTCGGGCAGGATCATCGCCGAACCGGCCATGGCCGAGTCCACATGCAGCCACAGGCCATGGGCGCGGGCGATGCGGCCGATCGGTTCGAGCGGGTCGAGGGCGGTGGTGGCCGTGGTGCCGGTGGTGGCGACCACCGCGCATGGTTGCAGCCCTGCGGCAAGGTCCTGCTCGATGGCCGCTGCCAGCGCTTCAGGGCGCATGGCGAAGGCTTCGTCGACTTCGATGTAGCGGATGTTGTGCTTGCCGAAGCCGGCCAGCAGCGCGGCCTTGTCTACCGAGCTGTGGGCCTGGGCGCTGGTGTAGATCATCAGCGGCCGGGCCTGCGCTTGCAGGCCACCCTTGACCAGCGCGTAGTCGCTGGCGCGCTCGCGGGCGCAGATCAGCGCCACCAGCGTGCTGCTGGAGGCGGTGTCCTGGATCACCCCACTCCAGGCACCGGACAGGCCGATCATCTGGCGCAGCCAGTCGACCGTGGTTTCCTCCAGCTCGCTCAGCGCCGGGCTCGACTGCCACGACAGGCCGAGCACGCCCAGGCCGGTGCTGAGAAAGTCGCCCAGCACCGAAGACAGTGTGCCGTTGGAGGGGAAGTAGCCGAAGAAGTCCGGGTGCTGCCAGTGCGACAGGCCGGGCATCACCAGCTGGTCCACGTCGGCGAGGATCTGCTCGAAGGGCTCGCCCTGCTGCGGCGCGGCCTGGGGCAAGGCATTCTTCAGGTAGCCCGGCTCGACCTGGGCCATGACCGGCCGGCTGGCGACATTGGCACGGTAATCGGCGATGCGGTCGATCAGTTGGTGACCTTGCTGGCGAAATTCTTCTGGGCTCACGCGCTGGCTCCTTTGGGGGTGATTGCAGTGCCAGCGAGTCTAGGCGCTGGCTGGCCGCTGAAACACGCCGCGCCGCGCATAGCTGCTATGGCGAATCCACATAGCTGCCGGTGACGCCGAACTGCGACTGCTGCCACAGCTCGAACACCTGCGCACGAAACCAGCGGTGCTCGGCCGAAGCCTGCAGGCGCTGGTGCCACACCACCCAGTAGCGCTGGGTGTGTTCGACGAACGCCAGCGGGCACCACACCACCGGGTGCAGGCGGCTGAGCTGGCGGGCGATGTGTTCGGGCACGGTGACCAGTGTCTGGCTGGCGCACACTACCTGCACCGCCGCCGAGAAGAACGGCACCTGCAGGGTTATGCGCCGGGCAAGGCCCTGGCCTCGCAGGTGGCGGTCGATGAAGCTGTCCTTGTCGCCGCCGCCACAGATGCGCACGTGCCCCCAGGCCAGGTAGTCGTCCTGGCTCAGCTCGGCGTGCCGGGCCAGCGGGTGTTCGCGGTGCATCAGGCACACCGCGCGATCCTCGCCGAGCATGCGCCCGTGCAGGTTGGCCGGGGCGCTGTCGAACAGCGTGGTGGCCAGGTCGATTTCACCGCTGGCCAGGCGTTCGAACTGGTCCGGCGACCAGCTGCGGTAGTCGATCGACACCCCCGGCGCCTGCTCGGCCAGGCGGCTGACCAGCAACGGCAGCATGTGTTCGGCGATGTAGTCGGAGGCGGCCAGACAGAAGCGCCGCTCGCAGCGCTGCGGGCTGAAGGCCTCGGGTTGGCGCAGGGCGTCGAGCTCGCCCAGTACCTGGCGCAGAGGCAGTACCAGCGCCTGGGCCCGTTCGCTGAGTACATAGCCGCGGCCCTGGCGAACCAGCAGCGGGTCGTCGAAGGCTTCGCGCATGTGCGCCAGCTGGCGGCTGAGCACCGACTGGCTGCTGCCCAGGCGCTCGGCGGCATGGCTGAGGTTCTTGAGCTGCAACAGCGTGTCGAGGGTACGCAGGTGCGCAAGGCTCAACGAGGCGAAGGTGGGGTTCAAGGCGCGCTCCGGCGGTGTAGTCGCCCTAGGCTAAGGGGTTTTGTACCTGATGCAAAATCCGTTGCGTGGCCTTCGCCGGCAAGGCCGGCTCCTACAAGGGCACTGAAAGCTCTAGACTGTGCGCTGGTAGAACACGAGGCCCCCATGGATATCGACCTGGCGCGTACCTTCATCGAAATCGTGCGCAGCGGCAGCCTGGTGGCCGCCGCAGAGCACCTGCACGTGACCCAGACCGCGATCAGCGCACGGGTGCAGAAGCTCGAGCAGTTGCTCGGCTGCCAATTGTTCGTGCGCAGCCGCAACGGCGCCAGCCTGACCGCCGACGGCAAGGGCTTCGTGGCCTACGCCAACCAGCTGGTGCACACCTGGGAGGCGGCGCGGCGCGACCTGCCGTTGCCCGCCGGCGGCTACCAGGTGCTGCACATCGGCGGCGAGGTCAGCCTGTGCAACCCGCTGCTGCTGGACTGGGTTCGCGTACTGCATCAGGAGGTGCCCAGCCATGCCATCCGCAGCGAGGTGGGCGACAGCGACACGCTGCTGCGCAAACTGGACATGGGCCTGCTGGATGCCGCGCTGGTGTACCAGCCGGGGTACGGCCCGGGGGTGCAGGTGGAGCAATTGCTGGAAGAGAAGCTGGTGTGCGTGCGCCGTGCCGGCCAGCCCGAGCCGTATATCTACATCGACTGGGGCGAGGCGTTCCGCCGCCAGCATGACGCGGCGCTGCCCGAGCACGCGCGCCCTGCCTTGAGCTTCAACCTCGGCCCGATGGCCTTGCAGTACATCCTCGAACACGGCGGCAGCGGCTACTTTCGCGCCCGCGTGGTGCAGAGCTACCTGGACTGCGGCGTGCTCGAACGGGTATTGCAGGCGCCGGAGTTCACCTACCCGACCTACCTGGTGTACGCCCGCGAGCGCGACTCGGCAGCGCTACAACAGGCGTTTGGCCTGTTACGCGGCGTGGTCGCGGGGGACAGTGACTGGTCCCAGCGCTGGGACCCGCTGATCTAGACCGGCCTGCTCGCGCTGCAGCAGTTGCTGGTGCAGCGCGCCGATCAGGTCGGTCTGGGTGACCACCCCCACCAGTTGCCCGGCTTCGAGCACCGGCAGGCAATGCAGGCCCTGGTCGCACAGCAGCGGGATCAGGGCCACCGCCGGTTCGTCGCTGTTCACGCTGCGTACCGGTTTGGTCATGACCTGTTCCAGGCGCACCGGGCGACGCCGGCCGAACAGCGCGCGCCAGCTGAAACGGCGTGCGGCCATTGCCGAATCGAGCAGGTCGCCGACGCTGACGATACCCACCAGCTGGCGCGCCTCGTCGAGCACGGGGAGGATCTTCAGGCGATGCTCGCCCAGCATCTTGAAGGCTTGCTCAAGCGTGGTGTCCGGGCTGGCGGACTGCACGTCGCGCGACATCACCCGGGCAGCCGTCATGCCGCCCAGGCTGCGCTGCAAGGCATGGCGCTCGGTGGCCAGGATGATGCGCTCCAGATCATCACGGGTCACGTCGACGAACTCGCCCAGTTCATTCAATGCGCGGTCCAGGTCGCCGGCACTCACCCCTACCCGCTCGCTCACGGGCGCATCCTGGGTACGGTGCAGGTCGGGCCGCGGGGCGACGATCTTGGGGTAGCGCACGCCGGTCAGGCGGTTGTACACCACTGCCACCAGCAGCAGGCACAGGGCATTGAGCAGCACCGGCTCGACCACCTGGGCACCCAGGCTCGCCAGCGACGGGTCGGCCATCGCCAGGCTGACCGCCAGTGCCGCGCCCGGCGGGTGCAGGCAGCGCAGCAGGCACATCAGCAGCACCACCAGCACCAGCGCCATGCACACCACCACCAGGCTCGCGCCCAACCAGTGGTGCAGCACCAGGCCCACCAGCATCGCGCAGCTGTAGCTGCCCAGCAGCGGCCAGGGCTGCGACAGTGCGCCCGAGGACACCCCGAACAGCAGCACCGCCGACGCAGCCAGCGGGGCCATCAGGTGCAGGGTGACGGCGTTGCCGAACAGCACGCTGCACAGCCCGCCGGCCACCAGCAGGCCGAGCACGGCGCCAAGGCCGGCCCGCAGCCACTCTTTGGGCGGGATATGCAACGCGGCGGGTATGAAGCGATCGAGCCAGTTGTTCAGACGGCGGGTGGGCATGCGACGACCTGGTACCTGTTGAAATAAAAGAAGCCCGCCCAAGACGAGGGGGCTTTGTATCGCGAGGGGGCAATACGCAAAGGGCTCCGTCCCTGGAGATGGAAATCCGGGGGTTCGGATGCGCGCAGTCTGAACAAAAGCGGGGATGGGCTCCAACGCAAAAAAATGCAGCTTGAGTGCAATTATTTTGCTGGATGAGCCGGCGGGAGGGTTATGGCAGGATCGCAAGGCTGCGCTCCTGCCGCTGACCGGGCCTGAACGGCCGAATCAGCCAAGCAGTGCCGGGTCGATGCCGTCGCAGTCGAAGGCGATGTAGCCACCCACTTCATCGGCCCTGCCATCGGTGATCTCGCCGTGATAGGACAGGCCGTTGCTCAGGGTGACGCAGATGTGGGTGGGGTCCTGCGGGGCGTCCAGCTTGCCGTTGAACTCGACCGTGAAGCGGGTTTCGCCATCGACCTTCAACCCGATCAACACATTGGCATTGTCCACGGCCTCGGTCTCCTTGCCTGCGTATTCGGCGCTGACGGTCACGGTGGCGGTGTCTTGATACATGCTAGAGCTCCAACGGCAGGAATGCGTGACGCCCACTGGCGCCAACCGGCGGCTAGGGTAAGCCACCAGGCGGGGTGTGGGGAATCCCCGTCGGGCGCAAGGTTGCAATTTGCATGAGGCAAAACGGGCACTCATGCAGGCTGCATGGCCTTAGGACGGTTCGGTTTTACAACTGATTGATTTTGAAAGGATAAATATTTCGTAGCATTTGGCACAGCAACTGCTCTACAGGAGGGGGAAGACCCATTTCATGACTGGAGCACCAACAATGATTACAAGTGCCGATACCTACGCCGTCCCCGCGGGGGACACCTCCAGCCACTCAGGGGTGTCCTGGGCGGCCATCTTCGCCGGTGCCACCGGTGCCGCCGCACTGTCGCTGATCCTTATCGTGCTGGGCTTCGGCCTGGGGTTCTCGGCTGTCTCGCCGTGGCCGGGTGATGGCGCCACGGCCAAGCAACTGGGTATTTCGAGCATCGTGTGGCTGGCGCTGACGCAGATCATTGCCTCGGGCCTGGGCGGCTACATCGCCGGGCGGCTGCGGGTCAAATGGGCCAACCTGCATAGCGATGAAGTGTATTTCCGCGATACCGCCCACGGTTTCCTGGCCTGGGCCTTTGCCACGCTGGTAACTGCGGTGCTGGTGGTGGGTTCGGTGAGCTCGGTGGTGAGCGGCGGCGTCCAGGCCGGCGCGATGGCGGCCTCTGGCGTGGCTGCGGCCGGTGCCGGCGCGGCTGCCAACAGCAGTAAGGCGAGCAATGACGATTCGGCCTACTTCATCGACATGCTGTTCCGTGACGAACGCCCGGTGGCGGTCACCGATGACGCGGCCCACGGCATTGCCGCGCGCATCTTCGTGCGTGGCCTGGCCGACGGCCAGCTGAACGCCGAAGACCGTGCCTACCTGGCCAACGTGATTGCCCAGCGCACCCAGATCAGCCAGGCAGAAGCCGAACAGCGCATCGACACCGTGTTCGCCGAAGCCCGCCAGGCCATCGAAGAGGCCAAGCAACTGGCCGACGCCGCACGCAAGGCCGCTGCCGCCTCTGCGCTGTGGATGTTCGTGGCACTGCTGTGCGGCGCGTTCTTCGCCAGCCTGTTCGCCATCTGGGGTGGCCGTCGCCGTGATGCCGCCGTGTTCCTGACGGCCGACCCGGTGCGCGTCGACCCCACCACTGCCCGTACCCTCTGACAGGAGATTCACCATGCGCTCGATACTGCTGTTCTTCCTCGGTGTGCCTATCCCGATCATCATTCTGATCGCCTTGTTCATGCATTGATGCACACACAAAGCCCCCGACCCGTCGGGGGCTTTTTTGTGGGCGACTGGCACGGCCGATAAATTCAAAAAGGATATAAAAATAACTATTTGCTCTAACTAAAAGTAATAAAAAAATTGCACTCCGCGGGCGTCAGCCTTTACTTTCAGGCCCTACCAGAAAACACCTGACGAACCCGCCTGCGGAGCCCTCACCATGTCCAACAAACCTCCTTCGACCCTGCGCCGCGTGCTGCTTGGCGGTGCCTTTGCCGCGCTCGCCAGCCTGGTACTGCCTGGCCCGGCCGCCTACGCCGAGCCAACCAAGAACCTGCGTATCGGCTACCAGAAGTTCAACAGCGTCAACATTCTCAAGGGCTCCGGCGCCCTGGAAAAAGCCCTGGCGCCGCAAGGCATCAAGGTCAGCTGGTACGAGTTCGCCGCCGGCCCGCAGTTGCTCGAGGCCCTGAGCACCGGCGCCATCGACCTGGGGCACGCCGCCGATGCGCCCTCGGTGTTCGCCCAGGCGTCGGGCAAGTCGGTGGTGTACCTGGCCGCCGAACAGCCCTACCCGCGCGGCATCGGCATTGTGGTGCGCGAGCAGGACAAGGTCGCCGATATCGCCGCCCTCAAGGGCCAGCGCGTGGCCACCGGTCGCGGCTGGAATGCCCAGTATCTGCTGGCCGTGGCCCTGCAGGACACCGGCCTGAGCTACAAGGACATCGACCCGGCCTACGTCAACAACGCCGCCGATGCCGTGGCCGCCCTGCAATCGGGCAGCGTCAAGGCCGTGACCCTGTGGGACCCCTTCCTCGCCGCAGCGGAAAAACAACCCGGCCTCAAGACCCTGCGCGACGGCACCGGGCTGACCAACAACCGCACCTTCTACCTGTCTTCGCCAGCCTTTGCCGACGAGAACCGTGGTGTGCTCAAGACCTTCTTCACCGAGCTGGGCAAGGTCAGCAACCGGGCCAACGCAAAACCCAAGGAAGTGGCGGCCCTGCTGGCTCCGCAACTGGGTATCGGCGCCGACGTGCTGGAAGTGGCCAGCGAGCGTCGCAACTACAACGCGGTGGCCATCACCCCCGAGATCACGGCCGAACAGCAGAAGCTGGCGGACACCTTCCAGGGCCTGGGCCTGATTCCCAAGCCGCTCAAGGTCGCCGACGCCGTGTACCCCGTCTCCGTACTGCCTTGACCGCGAGCGATTCGAGCATGTCCAAGCCCATCCGTTTCAACGCCTTCAGCATGAACGCCGCCACGCACCAGTCGCCGGGGCTGTGGCGCCACCCACGCAACACCAGCAGCGATTTCAATCGCCTGAGCTACTGGACCGGGCTGGCCAGGCTGCTGGAACGCGGACGTTTCGACGCGCTGTTCATCGCGGATGTGCTGGGCGTGTACGACGTGTACCAGGGCAGCCACGACGCAGCCCTGCGCGGCGGCGTGCAGGTACCGGTGAACGATCCGTTGCTGATCGTGCCGGCCATGGCCGGGGTCACCGAGCACCTGGGCTTCGGCATCACCTTCAGCCTCACCTATGAGCACCCGTACCCGTTCGCCCGGCGCATGTCGACCCTCGATCACCTGAGCGACGGGCGGGTGGGCTGGAACATCGTCACCGGCTACCTGGACAGCGCCGCGCGCAACCTGGGGCTGGCCCGGCAGCTGGCCCACGACGAGCGTTACGAGCTGGCCGAGGAGTACCTGCAGGTGCTCTACAAGCTGTGGGAGAAGAGCTGGGACGACGATGCGGTGGTCCGCGACCAGGCCCGCGGGGTGTTCGTGGAGCCTGCGCGGGTGCACCCGATCGGGCATGCCGGTGCGCACTTCCAGGTGCCTGGCGTGCACCTGAGCGAACCATCGCCACAACGCACCCCGGTGCTGTTCCAGGCCGGCGCCTCGGCACGCGGGCAGCGCTTTGCCGCTACCCATGCCGAATGCGTGTTCATCAGCGGCCCGACCCAGACGGTACTGCGCAGCTATGTGGACGGCATTCGCCAGGCCACGCGCGAGGCCGGGCGCCAGGAAGGCGAGGTGCTGATATACGCGCAGGCGCTGCTGATCGTGGGTGACACGCGCGAAGCGGCCCAGGCCAGGCTGGACGAGTACCGCCAGTACGTGGATATCGAGGCGGCGCTGGCCTTGCTGTCGGGCTGGACCGGGATCGATTTTTCCAACCTGGAGCCGGATGCGCTGATCGAGTACATCGAGAACGATGCCGGGCGCACGGCGCTGGCCGCCTTTACCAGGTCGGACCCGAACCGGCGCTGGACCGTGCGCGAGGCGGCGGAGTTCGTCAGCCTGGGCGGGCGTGGCCCGGTGCTGCTGGGGTCGCCGGTGGAGATTGCCGACCAGCTGGAGCAGTGGCTGGATGCCACCGGCATCGACGGCTTCAACCTCACCTACGCGGTGGTGCCGGATGACCTGCAGGCGGTGGTCGACACGGTGGTGCCGGAACTGCAGCGGCGCGGGCGCTATCGCACCGAGTATGAGGCGGGCACCTTGCGCCACAAGCTGTTCGGGCGTGGGGATCGGTTGCCGGCCGAGCATGCGGGGCGGTTGGTGCAGATCTGAGACCGTGCCGTCTGCAATCGCGGGTCAAGCCCGCTCCCACAGGTTCGACGGTTTCTGTGGAGCGGGCTTGACCCGCGATTGCAGCACCACCGTTACCGCGTGATATATGGCCACTTGCCTCCACGCTATTGACCAGGATCAACAGATCGCAAAATCACACTCCTACACTAGATAGAGGAAATCAGAACGCAAAACAGGCCCACCATGAGCGAAGAATCCACCGTACACCCCCTGCCCCTGCCATCCGCCTCGTCCAACGACAGCAGTTCGCCGGCCACGCCCAAAGCGGCCGTCACTCGTTCGCGCCGCCCACGCGCCCCGCGCAAGCCTGCTCAGGTGATCCCTGCCGAAATCGAAATCAGTGCCATCAGCCACGAGCCTGCCGCGCTGCAGGTGGCCAGTGCGCCGCGTCGCGGCTCCAACGAAGACAGCGTGTCTGCCGCCCTGCCCGCCAACTACCCCTACCGCAACCGCATGCGCCGCGCCGAGTACGAAAAGGCCAAGCATGAGTTGCAGATAGAGCTGCTGAAGGTACAGAACTGGGTAAAAGCCACCGGCCAGCGCATCGTGGTGCTGTTCGAAGGCCGCGATGCCGCCGGCAAGGGCGGCACCATCAAGCGCTTCATGGAGCACCTGAACCCGCGTGGCGCGCGTATCGTGGCCCTGGAAAAACCTTCCGACCAGGAGAAGGGCCAGTGGTACTTCCAGCGCTATATCCAGCACCTGCCCACCGCCGGTGAAATGGTCTTCTTCGACCGCTCCTGGTACAACCGCGCCGGCGTCGAGCGGGTGATGGACTTCTGCACGCCGATGCAGTACCTGGAGTTCATGCGTCAGACCCCGGAGCTGGAACGCATGCTGTGCAACAGCGGCATCCTGCTGTTCAAGTTCTGGTTCTCGGTGAACCGCGAAGAGCAACTGCGCCGGTTCATCTCGCGCCGTGACGACCCGCTCAAGCACTGGAAGCTCTCGCCCATCGACATCAAGTCGCTGGACAAGTGGGACGAGTACACCGCCGCCAAGGAAGCGATGTACTTCCACACCGATACCGCCGATGCGCCGTGGACCGTGATCAAGTCGGACGACAAGAAGCGGGCGCGCCTGAACTGCATCCGCCACTTCCTGCACACGCTGGACTACCCCGACAAGGACCCGAAAGTCGCCCACCAGCCCGACCCGTTGCTGGTCGGCCGCGCCTCGCGCGGGCTGGAGGAAGAGGACCTGGTCAACACCCACTGACCACCGCTGGGGGCGCGTCAGGATGGCGCGCTACCTGCGGCCTAGCGCTTGTTTTTCTTCTTCAGGGCCTTCAGGCGCTTGGCCGCCCGCTCCACCGTGGCCATCTTCTCGGGCCGCTTCATGCGCTTCCACTGCTTGATCTCGTCCTTGCTGCGCCCGCAGCTCACGCACAGCTCGCCGCTGAGCTTGCACGCCGAGATGCACGGGTTGTCGATATCCTTGGCCATGCTGCGCGCTCAGCGCCCACCGCCCAGGTCGATGAAGCTGCCGGTGGTGTAGGAGGCCTTGTCCGACAGTAGCCACAGGATCGCTTCGGCCACTTCGGCCGCCTGCCCGCCACGGCCCATGGGGATGCCCGGTTCCAGCTTGCGAACCCGCTCGGCATCGCCGCTGAGGGCATGGAAGTCGGTGAAGATGTAGCCCGGCCGTACGCCATTGACACGCACGCCCTCGCCCGCCACTTCCTTGGCCAGGCCCAGGGTGAAGGTGTCCAGCGCGCCCTTGGAGGCGGCGTAGTCGACATACTCGTTGGGCGAACCCAACCGCGCGGCCACCGATGACACGTTGACGATGGCACCGCCCGGCCCGCCATGGCGGGTCGACATGCGTTGCAGCGCATGCCTGGCGCACAGCATCGGCCCCACCACGTTGGTTTTCATCAGCTTGAGCAGGCGAAACTCGGACATCTCTTCCACCCGGCTCTGGTGGCCGATGGTGCCGGCGTTGTTGACCAGCGCCGTGACCCGGCCCAGTTCCTTGTCGACACGCTGGAACAGCTGGATGATTTCATCCTCGACGCTGACATCGGCGCGCACCGTGATCGCCTCGGCACCCAGCGCGCGCACCTGCTCCAGCACGCGATGGGCCGAGGCGTCATCGGCAAGGTAGTTGATGCAGATGCGGTAGCCGGCCCGCGCAGCGGCCAGCGCAGTGGCCGCGCCAATGCCGCGACCGGCGCCGGTAATGATGATCACGTTGTCCATGGATACTCCTGGCCCCAATGCCGTTCACCCGGCAAGGCTAACGCAGCATGGGGCAGCGGGCAAAGGGCTATCAGGCCTTGGGCTCGGGCTTTTGCAGCGGGTACAGGTGCTGGCGCACGATGCCTTCGGGCAGGTCCTTGCCGAACACGCCGTAGCGGGTCGGCCATTCCTTGCGCGGCAGCTTGAAGGTGCCGAACAGCATGTCGACCAGGGGCAGGTGGATCGCGTAGTTCTTGTAGATGTAGTCCTTGTGCCGGGCATGGTGCCAGTGGTGGTAGCGCGGCATCACCAGCACGTAGTTCAGCCACCCGCCGTCGATTCGCACGTTGGCATGCGCCAGCACCGCCTGCACGCCCACCAGGATCACGTAGGCATTCATCGCCTGCGGCGAGAAGCCCAGCAGGATCAGCGGTACCAGCACGCCGGTGCGGGTCAGCAGGATTTCGGCGAAATGGATGCGCGAGCCGGCCAGCCAGTCCATCGCGGTGCTGGAATGGTGCACCGCATGGAAGCGCCACATCCACGGCACCACGTGGTACAGGCGGTGCAGCCAGTACTGCCCCAGGTCGGCGACGAACACCGCCAGCACGAACTGCACCACGATCGGCAGGCTCTGCACCTTGGCCTGCAGCGTTTCGGACACCACCCAGCCGGCCAGCCAGGTGGACGAGGCGGTGACGAAGATCAGGATGAACTGCACCAGCATGTGGCTGACGAAGAAGTAGCTCAGGTCGGTGCGCCACTGCGGGCGCAGGATGTTCTGCTGTGGGTCCTTGGCGTAGAGCTTTTCCAGCGGGATGAAGATGATCGCCGAAACCAGCAGCGCCAGCACGAACCAGTCAAGGCCAAGGGAATACGGGGTTTGACCGATGGTTTCGGTCTGAATGTTGGTGCCGCCCAGAAACACGGCCAGGCCCGCCGCGCTGATGCCGGTGAAGCCCAGGCGCTTGCGCCGGTTGAGCAGGATGTTGAGGGTGCCCAGGCTGAAAGCCAGCACCAGCCCGGCCAGCAGCAGGGTGCGGGCGAACTGCTCGCTGTAGACTTTGCGGAACTCGCCGAAGGTCAGCCACTGCGGGAACAGAAAGCACAGCACCGCCAGCAGGCTGAGCAAGCCGAGCATGGCCGACAGGTAGCCGCTGATACGCCCTTCACCGAACCGGAACGGCTCGTGCCCGTGACGCTTGAAGTAGGCCTTGAGTGCCTGCATGGGTCATGTTTCCTTGATTGACTGTGGTACTCCATCACCGATGGTCGCCCTGACCAGGCACGACGCCATCGTTTGGGGTTAGAGGAGCGAGTGCTCCCACAGGTCACGCAGGCAGTGTCCTACCTTACAAATCTGTAATGCAGCGCTCAGTCTGGCGACAGCTTCACCCGGCTATGCTCCAGCCATGAGCCCGGTTACCCTGTTGCACTGACCGACCACCGTTCATTCGAGACGCGGGTTGCCCTGACGGCGGCCCCGGAGATCCACGATGCTGAAAAAGAATTTCGTTGCCTTCGGCCTGCTGGCCATGAGTGCGCTGGCCCAGGCCGGCCAGACCATCGATGTGTACCGCGACCCCAACTGCGGTTGCTGCAAGGAATGGATCAGCCACCTGCGCGACAACGGCTTTAGCGTGAATGACCATGTGGAGCCGAACATGAGTGCAGTCAAGCAGCGCCTGGGCGTGGCGCCGCGCCTGGCGTCGTGCCACACCGGGGTGATCGACGGCAAGTTCGTCGAGGGCCATGTGCCGGCCGAGCAGATCCAGCTGCTGGCCAAGCGTCCCGACCTGCGCGGCCTGGCCGTGCCGGGCATGCCGATGGGCTCGCCAGGCATGGAGATGGGCGATCACAAGGATGCCTACCAGGTCATCGGCCTGACCCGCGACGGCACCGACGAAGTGGTCGCCAACTACCCGTGAGCACGGCGCCATGCTGAGCGGCTGGGGGCTGTTCCTCAGCGCCTTTGGCGCCGCCACCCTGCTGCCGTTGCAGTCCGAGGCGGTATTGGTCGGGCTGCTGCTGCACGAACCTGATGCCTGGTTGCTGCTGCTGGCGATTGCCACCGCCGGCAATGTACTGGGCTCGGTGGTCAACTGGCTGCTGGGCCGGGGTATCGAGCACTTGCGCGACAAGCGCTGGTTTCCGTTCAGCCAGGCCCAGCTGGACAGGGCCCAGCAGCGCTACCAGCGCTATGGCCAGTGGTCGCTGCTGTTGAGCTGGATGCCGGTGATCGGCGACCCGCTGACGCTGATCGCCGGGATCATGCGCGAGCCATTCTGGCGTTTCATGCTGCTGGTGACCGTGGCCAAGGCCGGGCGTTACCTGGTGCTGGTGCTGCTGACCCTGGGCTGGGTGCACAGCTGAGCGGCTTCAGCAGAAGCGTTGCAGTTGCATCTCGCGCAGCCGGCTGAGGGTGCGGCGGAACGGGAACTCCAGGTAGCCTTCGGTATACAGCGCCTCGAGTGCCACCTCGGCCTCCACGTACAGCGCCACGCGGCGGTCATAGCATTCATCGACCAGCGCGATGAAGCGCCGCACGCTGTCGTCGTGAATCGACAGCTGCGGCAGTTCGCGATCCCCCGCCACTACCCGCTCGGCGCCGTCCTCGGTGCCGCGGGCGATTCTGCCCGGTCGTTGCCGGGCGCCGAGTGCAGGCACCTCGCCCAGCAGAATGACCTTGAAGCGATCACACAGGGCCATGAAGTCCATGGCGGCCAGGGGCTGCTCGCACAGTTCGTTGTAAGTGCACCACACCGCCGAGGTGCTGCGTCGCACCACCTTGACCGTGCGGTAGCCCAGGCTCAGGTCCTCGCGGCTGACCGGTTCACCCGCGCTCGACTGCTCGAACACCTGGGCCAGCGCGCTGGGCTGGCCCGGCTGGCGCACCCAGTAGCGTTGCAGTTCGGCACCGGGATGCAGGCGATGGTCCTGGCCGCCGTCCACCGCCACCACGTGCATGTGCCGCTCGATGGCGGCAATCGCCGGCACGAAGCGTTCGCGATTGAAACCGTCGGCGTAGAGCTGCGCCGGCGGCTGGTTGGAGGTGGCGATGATGACCACGCCGCTGTCGAACAGCACCTGGAACAGGCGACCGAGAATGATGGCGTCACCGATGTCGTTGACGAACAGTTCGTCGAAACACAGCACGCGGATCTCTTCGGCCAGGCCGTGGGCAAGGGCCTGCAAGGGGTCGGCGGTGCCGTTGAGCTGAAACAGGCGCTGATGCACCCAGCGCATGAAGTGGTGAAAGTGCTGGCGGCGGGCGGGCACCTGCAGGCAGCGGTGGAACTGGTCCATGAGCCAGGTCTTGCCGCGCCCGACCGGGCCCCACAGGTACACCCCACGCGCCACCTCGCCGCGCTCAAGAGCCTCGAAACAGGCTTGAAGGCAGTCGACGGCATGCTGCTGCGCAGCGTCGGGGACGAAGCCATTGAGTTCGATGGATTGCCGGTACAACGACAGCGGGGTGAGGCTGGACATGCCGGGGGCCTGTGCGGAAAAAGGCCAAGGGTAGCATCAGTGAGGTTTGCGGGGCGTGCTTCGCCTGCAGCAGCCGGCCTTGCCGGCAAAGGACGCGCCGCCGCTTACTGCGTCAGGCCCACCTTCAGCAGCGCACCGTCACTCTCGTCGGTCAGCACATAGAGAAAGCCGTCCGGCCCCACCCGCACATCGCGAATACGCGCATTCAACTGCCCTAGCAGGCGCTCTTCATGCACCACCTTCTCGCCATCCAGTTGCAGGCGGATCAGCTCCTGGGCGGCCAGCGCGCCGATGAACAGGTTGTGGTCCCAGGCCTTGAAACGCGGGTTGTCGTAGAACGCCATGCCGCTGATGGCCGGGGACTTCTCCCACACGTGCAGCGGGTCCACCGCGCCCTCGACGCGCTTGCCCTTGGCCTCGGGTATCGGCAGCAGCGAGTAGTTGATGCCGTGCGTCGCCAGGGGCCAGCCGTAGTTCTTGCCCGGCTTGGGAATGTTGATCTCGTCGCCGCCGCGAGGCCCGTGCTCGTTGGTCCACAGTTCGCCTGTCCACGGGTTCAATGCCGCGCCCTGCTGGTTGCGATGGCCATACGACCAGATCTCGGGGCGCACGTTGCTCTGGCCGACAAAGGGGTTGTCCTTGGGCACCTGGCCGTCGGGCAGGATGCGCACCACCTTGCCCTGCAGCTTGTCCAGGTCCTGGGCGGTGGGCCGCTGGTTGTTCTCGCCCAGGGCGATGAACAGGTAGCCGTCGCGGTCGAACACCAGCCGCGAACCGAAGTGGTTGCCGCTGGACAGCTTGGGCTGCTGGCGGAAGATCACGTTGAAGTCGTCCAGGCGCAGGTTGTCGCTCGACAGGCGGCCGCGCCCCACGGTAGTACCGGCCGTGTCGCCATCACCCCCGCCTTCGGCATACGAGAGGTAAACCATGCGGTCCTGCTCGAACTGCGGCGACAGCGCCACGTCGAGCAACCCGCCCTGCCCCTTGGCCCACACCTGCGGCACGCCGCTCAACGGCGAACCGACCTTGCCGTCGGCACTGATGATGCGCAGGTTGCCCTGGCGCTCGGTCACCAGCATGCCCTGCCCGTCGGGCAGGAACGCCAGCGCCCAGGGGTTCTTCAGCCCCTCGGCCAGGGTACTGACAGTGAGCTGGCCTTCTTCGCTGGGGAAGGTGCGCTCAGGGGCGGCGGTGGCGGTCAGCGGCAACAGCGCCGCAGCGCAGAGGGAGAGTAGCCAGGTACGTGAAGACATGCAGGGTTCCTTGCAGTGGGCCAAGCGATCAGGGCGTACGCGTCGATTCGCGCGGCGGGCGGGAGGGGTCCAGGCGCGGCGGCACCTGTTCACGGCGCAGGTTCTGGCCGTTGCCGATGCCGCCATTGTCGAGGGTGGGTGGGCGCGGCAGCGGCTGGGTGGAAGGCCCGCGCGGCGGTGGCGTGGAACGCACGGTGCCCTGCTGGGAATTGGGGTTGGCGCGGCGCACCGGGTCGTTGTAGGGATTGCCCGCGTCGGCGGCCTGAACAGGCATGCCCAGTATCAGGCTCAGTGCTGCGCCGGTCAGTGCCGGCAACCATCGGTTCATCGCGTTCATCTCCTGCACAACGTCAGTGGCCCCAGGCGTTGGATAGCCTACGGCGCGAGAGGTTCGCGATGAAACCCGCTGCCGGGCCGGAGATGATTCAGATTGTTACGCTGCTTGCGCCACTTTCAACCGCGCCGGGCATTTGCCACACTGCAGAGACATTTGTCCGGAGCCAAGCCCCATGCCCTGTTTCCTGCGTCATACCCTGCGTGTCGGCCTGGGCCTGCTGCTGGCCCTAAGCCTGAGCGCCTGCGCGTTGCTGCAGGGGCGCGTCCCGTTGACCATCAGCGTGATCGGCATCGAGCCGCTGCCCGGCCAGGACCTGGAAATGCGCATGGCGGTGAAACTGCGGGTGCAGAACCCCAATGAAACGCCCATCGACTACAACGGCGTGGCGCTCAACCTGGAGGTCAATGGCCAGCCGCTGGCAACCGGGGTCAGCGATCAGCACGGCAGCATCGGGCGCTATGACGAAGCGGTACTGAGCATTCCGGTGAGCATCACCGCGTTCTCGATGCTGCGCCAGGCCGTGGGCCTGAGCCGGGTGAGCAACCTGGATGGCATGCCCTATGTGCTGCGCGGCAAGCTGGCCGGGGGCGCCTTCGGCACGATGCGCTTCACCGACAGCGGGCGGCTGGCGCTGCCCAAGCCCACCGATACGGCGTGGTAGCGCTGGGGGGTCGGCTACTTGGCAGCCGCCATCAGCTTGTTGACTTCGCTGCGCACCATGTTGGCGAACTCCGGCGGCGACATGCCGTCGAGCTCGGCGCGCACCCACTCGGCCCATTTGCCCTTGCGCCGCGGCTTCTCGCTGATCAGCCGCGCGGCTTCGGCCTTGGCCTTGCCCAGGTTCGATTGCCAGAGCTCGAACAGTCGCGACTTCTCGTCCTCGATCTGTGCCCGCTCGGCGAAGCTCATGTTGGCCAGATTGAAACTCATGGGGATTCCTGCCACTTGAAAATGGGGGCTATCTTACACTGTAGCCACCGAGCGCCGCCAAGGCGCTGCAACTTTCGGCGCGCTCAGGTATCCATTGATACAGTGACCATCATTCAACGAGGAAGCGTACATGGCCAGGAAAAGCACCCTTAAAGCCGATGCCGAACAAATCAAGGACCAGGCCTTCAGCGAACTGCAGGCGCTGATCGAAGAGTCTGACAAGCTGCTCAAGGACAGCTCCACCCTGGTGGGCGAAGAAGCCGAGACCCTGCGCGCACAGGTGGGCCTCAAGCTCAAGCAGGCCCTGGATGCGGTGGGCGGCGTGCGTGAAAAGGCCAAGCCGGCGGTGGATGCCACCGAGGATTACATTGGCGGCCACCCGTGGCAGACCGTGGCGATTTCGGCCGGCTTCGGGCTGGTGGTCGGGCTGTTGCTGGGACGTCGCTCCTGACACCCAATCGCGGGTCAAGCCCGCTCCCACAGGCTTGCACTGTACCTGTGGGAGCGGGCTTGACCCGCGATGCATTCAACGCAGTTTCAAGGGGTCCACCACCCCACACGCAATCGCCATCCCCACCAGGTCCGGCAGGTGTTCGGCCTGCATGCGCTTCATCACCCGCGAACGGTACAGGTCCACGGTCTTCACGCTGACCTGCAACTGCTCGGCAATCTCCCGATTGGTATAGCCCTGCACCAGGGGCACGAACACGTCGCGCTCACGCGGGGTGAGGCTGTCGATGCGCCCCTGCACTTCATCGCGCTGGCGACTGCTGACCTGAACCCGTGACGAGCGCCCGAGGGCATCCTGCACGCTGTCGAGCAACAACTGGTCGTTGTAGGGCTTCTCGATGAAATCGATGGCCCCGGCCTTGAAGGCGCGTACCACGATCGGCACATCGGCATGCCCGCTGACAAAGATCACCGGCACCTGCACGCCCCGGGCGCGCAAGGCTTCCTGCACGCTCAGCCCACCCATGCCGGGCATGCGCACATCCAGCAGCACGCACGCCGGCAACGCCGCATCGCAGGCCTCCAGAAAAGCCTGGCCACTGGTGAACGGCAGCGCCTGCAGGCCCACCGACTCCAGCAGCCAGACGGTGGAGTCGAGCATGCCCTGATCGTCGTCGACCACGTAGACCTTCGGTTCCTGCATGGAAATCCCCTTGTTCATGCACTGGCCACCGGCGCCAGCCGACAGCACAAAATCAATCCGCCGGTATCACCCGGGTGCGCCTGCAAGGTACCGCCGAACCCTTCGACGATACTGCGGCTCATGCTCAAGCCCAGCCCCAGCCCTTCGGGCTTGCTGGTGGTAAACGGGGTGAAGATGCCGTCCAGTTGCTCGGCGGCCACCCCGGGGCCCTGGTCGGCCACCTGGATACGCAGCCAACCGGCCTGCTGGTCGGCGCTGATCAGCACGCGCGAAGGCGCCCCGGCATGCTGCTCGCGGTTGGCGTCGATGGCGTTGCGCAACAGGTTGAGCAGGACCTGTTCGAGCAAGACACGGTCGGCGTATACCGGCGGCAGGTTGTACACCATGTGCTGCTCGATGGTCACCTGGGCCTGCGCCGCCTCCCAGGCACACAGGCGCACGGCCTCGCGCGATACATCGGCCACGTTGAGCGCCTGCAAGCGGCGCGGCTCCTTGCGCAGGAACGAGCGCAGGCGCTTGATCACTTCGGCGGCATGGGTGGCCTGCTCGGTGATGCGCTGCAGGCCCTGGGCGACCCGCCCGGCCGCCTGCGGGTCACGCTCCACCGCCAGCAGGTAGCGCTGGCTGGCACTGGCATAGTTGACCACCGCTGCCAGCGGCTGGTTGATCTCGTGGGCGATGCCGGAGGCCAGCTCGCCCAGGGTGACCAGCCGCGCGGTGTGCGCCAGTTCATCCTGGTGCCGGCGCTGCTGGCGTTCACGCAGCTCGCGCTCGGTCATGTCGCGAGCCACCAGCGAGTAGTAGCGCTCGCCACCTGCCGCCCGGTGCGCCAGCAGTACCAGCGACACCGGGAACGGCGCCGAGCCGTTGTAGGGCGCCAGCCGCGCCTCGCATTGCCACACCCCTTCGCGCTCGGCGCAGGCCCAGCCCTCTTCGTCGAGGCGTTGCAGGGCTTCTTCGTCCAGCAGCTCGCGCAGGGGCGGCACGGCCTGCACCTCCAGCAGGCCCAGTGCACGCCGGGCGGAACGGTTGAGGTAGGTGAGCTGGCCGGCGGGGTCGGTGAACAGCACCAGGTCGGTGTT
The DNA here is from genome assembly GCF_024126555.1 of Pseudomonas sp. VE 267-6A. Lineage (NCBI taxonomy): Bacteria > Pseudomonadati > Pseudomonadota > Gammaproteobacteria > Pseudomonadales > Pseudomonadaceae > Pseudomonas > Pseudomonas sp. VE 267-6A. The sequence goes on along the minus strand of NZ_JAMYBY010000013.1, from coordinate 13,699 downwards.
GGCCTCGACCACCTCGGCCAGGCGCCGGCGGTTTTCCTGGGCTTCGATGCGCACGGTGATGTCACGTGACACGCTGACGATCTCGACCACCGCACCGGTGTAGGTTTCGCGGATGGCGCGGCTGGCGATCTCGAACCACAGGTCGCGGCCATCGCGGTGGCGCACGCGGCAGGTCATGGTCTGGTAGCCGTCCTGCTCCAGCGCCTGGGAGGCCTGCAGCAGCGATTGCTGGCGGTCCTGGGGGTGAAACAGCGACTGCACCGCCACCCCGCGCAGCTCTTCCGGCCAGTAGCCCAGCAGGCGATAGGAGGCCGGCGAAGCATCCAGGAAACACCCGTCGGGGGTATGGCGCGAGATCAGGTCGGTGGTGTTTTCGGTGATCAGGCGGTACAACCGACGTGCCTGGCTGGCCTCGCGCTCGGCCAGGCGCTCCACCGTGGCGTCGCGACAGCGGGCCAGCACCTGCAGGCCGCCCTCCAGCGGGACGAAGGTCCACAACAGGATACGCTGTTGCACCAGGGCCTCGACCTCGGCAATCGCCCGCTGCTGGTGCAGGCAGGCGCTCACCAGCGCCTTGTAGTTGGCGGGCAGCAGGCTGCCCACGGGCGGCTTGGGCCAGGTGTCGAACAACGCCTGCACCGCCGGGTTGGCGGCCACCACCTGGGCGGCGGCATCGAGCAGCACGGTGGGTTGCGGGTCCTTGTCGAGCAAGGCCGAGGGAGGAAAGGTCACTTGGGGCTCCGGCTTTTTATAGTATTTATACCATATTGCTATAGTCTATCTTCCAAGTAATATGGAGAACAGCGTAAAAATGAAACACCGAAGTCGGTATACGTACCGCCTTCCAGAAACCTGATCAGAGCTAACAATCAGCCATCGGAGGTTTCAGCCAGCGCCTGATCGCGGCTGCCTCCTGCACAGGAACCGTTCATGTCGATCTTCTCCCAGGGCCTGCAGCCCGCCCCCGTCAACCATGTCGCCCTTTCCCCGCTGAGTTTCATCGAACGCACGGCTGCGGTCTATGGCGATTACCCGGCGGTGATCCATGGTGCCATCCGCCGCAACTGGCAGGAAACCTACCAGCGCTCCCGCCGCCTGGCCAGCGCCCTGGCCGGCCGCGGCATCGGGCTGGGCGATACGGTGGCGGTGATGCTGCCCAACATTCCGGCCATGCTCGAGGCGCATTTCGGTGTGCCGATGATCGGTGCGGTGCTCAACGCCCTGAACGTGCGCCTGGATGCCGAGGCCATCGCGTTCATGCTCGAGCACGGTGAAGCCAAGGTGCTGATCACCGACCGCGAATTCCACAAGGTGATCGAAGCAGCGCTGGGCCTGATGGCCCACCCGCCGCTGGTGATCGATGTGGACGACCCGGAGTACGGCGAGGGCCGCGCCGTCAGCGACCTGGATTACGAAGCCTTCCTGGCCGAGGGCGACCCCGAGTTCGTGTGGCACTGGCCCGAGGACGAGTGGCAGGCGATCTCGTTGAGCTACACCTCCGGCACCACCGGCAACCCCAAGGGGGTGGTCTATCACCACCGCGGCGCCTACCTGAACGCACTGGGCAACCAGATGACCTGGGCCATGGGCAACCACCCGGTGTACCTGTGGACCCTGCCGATGTTCCACTGCAATGGCTGGTGCTACCCGTGGACCGTGACGGCCCTGGCCGGCACCCATGTGTTCCTGCGCCGGGTCGACCCGCAGAAGATCCTGACCCTGATTCGCGAGCACCAGGTCACCCACCTGTGCGGCGCACCGATCGTGCTCAATGCGCTGATCAACATGCCCGACTCGGCCAAGGCCGCCATCGACCACCCCGTGAACGCGATGGTGGCCGGGGCGGCGCCACCCGCCAAGGTGATCGGCGCGGTGGAGGAAATGGGCATCAAGGTGACCCACGTCTACGGCCTGACCGAGGTCTACGGCCCGGTGACGGTGTGTGCCTGGCATGCCGAATGGGACGCGCAGCCGCTGGAGGAGCGGGCCCGCATCAAGTCGCGCCAGGGCGTGCGCTACCCTACCCTCGAGGGGCTGATGGTGGCCGACCCGCAAACGCTTGAACCGGTGGCCCGCGACGGCAACACGCTGGGCGAGATCTTCATGCGCGGCAACACCGTGATGAAGGGCTACCTGAAGAACCCCGAGGCCACCGCCGAAGCCTTCCGAGGCGGCTGGTTCCATACCGGCGACCTGGCAGTGTGGCATGCCGACGGCTATGTGGAGATCAAGGACCGGCTCAAGGACATCATCATTTCCGGAGGCGAGAACATCTCGACCATCGAGGTCGAAGACACGCTGTACCGCCACCCGGCCGTGCTCGAGGCTGCGGTGGTCGCCCGCCCGGATGAAAAATGGGGCGAAACCCCCTGTGCCTACGTCACCCTCAAGGCCGGTTTCGAAGGTACCCGCGAGGCGGACATCATCGCCTTCTGCCGCGAGCATCTGGCCGGCTTCAAGCTGCCCAAGACCGTGGTGTTCAGCGAACTGCCGAAAACCTCCACGGGCAAGATCCAGAAGTACCTGTTGCGCGACTGGGCCAAGGCGCTCTGACTTTTTTTCACCTTTATTCGGAAACCGTTATGCCTGAGTTCAATGCACCGCTGCGCGACATGCGTTTTGTTCTTCACGAAGTGTTCCAGGGCCCGGCCCTGTGGGCACGCCTGCCGGCGCTGGCGGCCAGCGTCGACGCGGATACCGCCGATGCGATACTGGAGGAGGCGGCCAAGATCACCGGCCAGCTGATCGCCCCGCTCAACCGCAGCGGCGATGAGGAAGGCGTGCACTTTGCGCAGGGTCGGGTCACCACTGCGCAGGGGTTCGTGCAGGCCTGGCAGACCTACCGCGAAGGCGGCTGGGTCGGGCTGGCGGGCAACCCAGAGTACGGCGGCCTGGGCATGCCCAAGATGCTCGCGGTGCAGTTCGAGGAGATGCTCTACGCCGCCAACTGCAGCTTCAGCCTGTATTCGGCGCTGAGCGCCGGCTGCTGCCTGGCCATCGACGCGCACGCCAGCGAGGCATTGAAGGCCACCTACCTGCCGGCGCTGTACAGCGGGCAGTGGGCCGGCACCATGTGCCTGACCGAACCGCATGCAGGTACCGACCTGGGGATCATCCGCAGCAAGGCCGAACCCCAGGCCGATGGCAGCTACCGGGTCAGCGGCACCAAGATCTTCATCACCGGCGGCGACCAGGACCTGACCGAGAACATCGTGCACCTGGTGCTGGCCAAGCTGCCCGACGCGCCGGCCGGGCCCAAGGGCATCTCGCTGTTTCTGGTGCCCAAGCGCCTGGTGGGCGAGGACGGCAGCCTGGGTGAAACCAACGCGGTGAGCTGTGGATCGATCGAGCACAAGATGGGCATCAAGGCCTCGGCCACCTGCGTGATGAACTTCGATGGCGCCGTGGGCTACCTGGTGGGCGAACCCAACCGCGGCCTGGCGGCGATGTTCACCATGATGAACTACGAGCGCCTGTCCATCGGCATCCAGGGCATCGGCTGCGCCGAGGCGTCGTACCAGAACGCCGCACGCTACGCCCGGGACCGCCTGCAAAGCCGCGCCGCCACCGGGCCGCTGGCCAGCGACAAGGTGGCCGACCCGATCATCGTGCATGCCGATGTACGGCGCATGCTGCTGAGCATGCGCGCCCTGACCGAAGGCGGCCGGGCGTTCGCCACCTATGTCGGCCTGCAGCTGGATATCGCCAAGTACGCCGAGCAGCCGGAGGAGCGCGAGGCCGCGCAGCGCCTGGTGGCCTTGCTGACGCCGGTGGCCAAGGCGTTTTTCACCGACATGGGCCTGGAAAGCTGCGTGCTGGGCCAGCAGGTGTTCGGCGGGCATGGCTACATTCGCGAATGGGGCCAGGAACAGCTGGTGCGCGATGTTCGCATCGCGCAGATCTACGAAGGCACCAACGGCATCCAGGCGCTGGACCTGCTGGGGCGCAAGGTGGTGGCCGATGGCGGACAGTCGCTGGCGCTGTTCGCCAACGAGATCCGCAGCTTCTGTGAAACCCGTCCGCCCCTGTGCGAACCGCTGCTGCATGCCCTGGCGCAGCTGGAAAGCGTGAGCCAGTGGGTACGCGAGCAGGCCACCGGTGATGCCAACGCGGTGGGCGCGGCGTCGGTGGAGTACCTGCACCTGTTCGGCTATGTGGCCTACGCCTACATGTGGTCGCGCATGGCGGCCACTGCCCGCGAACGGCGCGAGCAGGAGCCGGCGTTCTACGAGGCCAAGCTGGCCACGGCTACCTTCTACGTCGAGCGTCTGCTGCCCAGGGTACTGTCGTTGCAGGCCAGCATCCGCGCAGGCAGTGCGCCGCTGTACCAGTTGCCAGCCGAGCTGTTCTGAGCCGCGCAACGCTCCAGGCGGGTGCTTAAACGATAAAAACCACGCATTTGCGTGGTTTTTCGTTCAAATATTTCTTACAACTGATAGTCATTCACGATGAACTCGGTTCTCGTTGGCCACCTGCCAAGGGTAGAATGGCCAAAACCGGGAGTATCAATGAACCAAACCAGCCTCAGCGCAGCCGAACTTGATGCCATCACCGATGCCGCTGCGCACTGGTGCATGCGCCTGCATGCTGAGGACTGCAGTGAACAGGAACGTGCCGCCTGCGCGCAATGGCGCGCAGCCGACCCACTGCACGAGCAGGAATTCCAGGCCATGCAGGAGATCTGGCAGACCGCCGACCACCTGCCCCGCCCTGCTGCCCCGGTAATCACCCTGTCAGCCAGGCCCCGCGGGCGCGCCTTGCGTCGGCTGGCCTCGGCTGCGGCCGTGGCGCTGGTGGCGCTGCCGATTGGCGCCTGGGTGGGCTGGGAACAGGGCTGGCTGCCCAACAGCTATGAGCGCGTTGAAAGCGGCAATGCCATCGCCCGCGCGGTGCTGCCGGATGGCAGCGAGGTGGAGTTGAACCTCAACACCACCCTGCGCTACGCCAACTACAAGGACGAACGACGGGTGACGCTGGTCAACGGCGAGGCCTTCTTCAAGGTGCAGCACGATACCCAGCACCCGTTCGTGGTGCGTGCCGGCAAGGGCCAGACCCGGGTGACCGGTACCCAGTTCAACGTGTGGAAGTACCAGGACCAGGTGAAGGTCACCCTGGTGGAAGGTTCGGTGCTGGTCAGCAGCAACAGCAGCGACCCGGACAGCGGCTATCGCCTGGGCCCCGGCATGCAGGCCAGCTACCGTCGCGGCGACTACGAGCCGGCCCTCAGCCAGACCTATGCCCACGACACCAGCCTGGCCTGGCGCGGCGGCAAGCTGATCCTCGACAATCTGCCACTGGACCAGGCCCTGCCGCTGATCAACCGCTACCTGGAAACGCCGTTGCTGCTGGCGGACGCCAGTACCGGCAGCATCCGCATCAGCGGCATCTACAACACCACCGAGGTCAATCGCCTGGTGAGCAACATGCCCAAGGTGCTGCCGGTGTACCTGACGCGCAACAAGAACGGCGATACGGTGCTCAACCGCATCTCGCCGCCCCCGCGAAAAAGCTGAGCCTCGCGCCCAGCTCTGCACCCTGGCGCGTTACAGCACCATCGCCGCTACCCAGCCGAACGCCAGCAACGGCAGGTTGTAATGCAGGAAGGTCGGCACCACCGTGTCCCAGATGTGATGGTGCTGGCCGTCGACGTTCAGGCCCGAGGTCGGGCCCAGGGTCGAGTCCGACGCCGGTGAGCCGGCATCACCCAACGCGCCGGCAGTACCGACGATGCACACGGTGGCCAGCGGGTCGAAGCCCAGTTGCACGCACAGCGGCACGAAGATCGCCGCCAGGATCGGCACCGTGGAGAACGACGAACCGATACCCATGGTCACCAGCAGGCCCACCAGCAGCATCAGCAGCGCCCCGACCGCCTTGCTGTGGTCGATCCAGCCGGCGGAGGCCTCCACCAGGGTCTTCACTTCGCCGGTGGCCTTCATGACCTCGGCAAAGCCGGACGCGGCGATCATGATGAAGCCGATCATGGCCATCATCTTCATGCCTTCGGTGAACAGGTCATCGGTGTCCTTCCAGCGCACGATGCCCGACAGCGAGAAGATCAGAAAGCCCGCCATCGCACCGATGATCATCGAGTCCAGCCACAGCTGGATGATGAACGCCGCGGCGATCGCACAGCCGGCCACCATCAGCGTCAACGGGTTGTAGCTGACGGCCACCTGCTCGACCTGCTCGATCTTTGCCACGTCGTACACGCGCTTTTTGCGGTAGCTGAAGAACACCGCCAGCAGCAACCCGAACAGCATGCCCGCCGCCGGTATGGCCATGGCCTGGGTCACGTTGACGCCGCTGACATCCACCCCGCTACGGCTGACGTTGGCCAGCAGGATCTGATTGAGGAAGATGTTGCCGAACCCCACTGGCAGGAACATGTAGGGGGTGATCAGGCCGAAAGTCATCACGCAGGCCACCAGGCGCCGATCGATCTGCAGGCGAGTCAGCACGTACAGCAGTGGCGGCACCAGCAGCGGAATGAAGGCGATATGAATGGGCAGGATGTTCTGCGACGAGATCGCCACCACCAGCAACAAGCCGATCAGCAGCCACTTGATCTTGCCGCCTTCGGCATTGCCCTGACCATGGAACATCGACAGGGCGCGATCGGCCAGCGCATGGGCCAGCCCGGACTTGGCGATGGCCACGGCGAATGCGCCCAGCAGCGCATACGACAATGCCACCGTGGCGCCGCCACCCAGGCCGCCGTTGAACGCCTTGAGCGTGCCTTCGATACCCAGGCCGCCCACCAGGCCGCCGGCGAGCGCGCCGATGATGAGGGCGATGACCACGTGCACACGGGCCAGGCTCAATATCAGCATGATGCCGACCGCGGCAATTACTGCATTCATTTCATGACCTCTAGAAACCAGACAAAGCTTGCGCTGCGGCGACAGACTGCGAGCGCAGTGGCCGAACGACAGGTGTTTTTATGGGAGGGCGCACACTCTGAAGCAGCACCCGCCACTTGTCAAAGTACGGGGCTAGACGGCTGCACGCGGGTCGCATGCATGACTGAAAACGACGCATTTCAATTGAACGTTTGAATAAAGAAAAACTGCGCCTGGCCGTTACAGTCGTCAGCCTCAATCTTTTTTGGATCAAAGGACTTCGTCATGTCGTCGAGACAACTTTCCATCCAGTGGAAAATCACCCTGCTGGCCGGGCTCTGCCTGGCCAGCATCGTTACGCTGCTGGTGGGCCTTTCGCTGTACCGCATGGAGCACAACTCCGAGCTGGTCAAGGCCAGCAGCATGCAGATGCTGACCGAAGCGGCCCAGTCGCGTATCGAGTCCCAGGGCGAAGTCCAGGCCTTGAGCATCCGCCGCCAGTTCATGGATGCCTACCAGTACGGTGCAGGCTTTGCGCGCCAGGTGCTGTTTTTGCGCGAGCAGGCCGAAAAGCGCTTTCTGGACGCCTTCGACCTGCGCGAGGACATGACCCGCCAGGTGCGCGCCGCGCTGCAGGCCAACCCCGACCTGCTGGGGCTGTCGCTGGTGTTCGAGCCCAACGCCCTGGACAACAAGGATGCCCTGTTCGCCAACCAGGCCGAGCTGGGCAGCAACGAGGCCGGCCGCTTTGCCCTGTACTGGTCGCAGCCCACGCCCGGCAAGCTGACCTCGATGGCGCTGCCCGAAAAGGACATGACCGACACCAGCATCGGCCCCAGCGGCGAGCCGGCCAACACCTGGTCGGTGTGCCCGCGTACCACGCGCAAGACCTGCGTGATCGAACCCTACTTCTATGACATCGCCGGTCAGCGGGTACTGATGACCAGCATCGTGTTCCCGCTGATCGTGGCCGACAAGGTGGTCGCCACCCTGTCGATCGACATCAACCTGAACAGCCTGCAGGCGCTGAGCCAGCAGGCCAGCCAGAACCTGTACCAGGGCCAGACCCGCATCGGCATCATCAGCCCGGTCGGCCTGCTGGCCGGCTACAGCCCGGATGCGGGCAAGCTGGCGCAACGCTTCGACCAGGTCGACAGCACCAGCGGCAAGGAGCTGATAGGCCTGCTGAGCAGCGGCACGCCCCTGCAGAGCCTCCACAAGGACGAGCGCCTGAAGGTGCTGGCATCGTTTGCACCGATTCCGGGGGGCAAGCCCTGGGGCGTGCTGCTGGATGTGCCGCAAAGCGCCCTGACCGGCCCGGCCGAGACCCTCAAGAACGAGCTCGACCAGCGCAATACCAGTGGCACCCTGATCGAGCTTGGCCTGGGTGTGCTGGCCGCGATCGTGGGGCTGCTGCTGATCTGGGTGATGGCGCGCAGTGTGACCCGCCCCATCCTGGGCGTGGCCGCCATGCTCAAGGACATCGCCAGCGGCGAAGGCGACCTGACCCGCCGCCTGAACTACGACAAGCGCGACGAGCTGGGGGAACTGGCCGGCTGGTTCAACCGCTTCCTCGACAAGCTGCAGCCGATCATCGCCGAGGTCAAACGCTCGGTGCAGGCGGCGCGCGACACTGCCGACCAGTCTTCGGCGATTGCCTCGCAGACCAGCGCCGGCATGGAGCAGCAGTACCGTCAGGTCGACCAGGTGGCCACGGCGTCCCACGAAATGAGCGCCACCGCCCAGGATGTGGCGCGCAGTGCTGCGCAAGCGGCCCAGGCGGCGCGTGACGCCGACCAGGCGACCCGTCAGGGCCTGGCGGTGATCGACCGCACCACCACCAGCATCGATACCCTGGCAGCCGACATGAACACCGCCATGGCCCAGGTCGAAGGCCTTGCCGACAACAGCGAGAAGATCGGTTCGGTACTGGAAGTGATCCGCTCCATCGCCGAGCAGACCAACCTGCTGGCGCTCAATGCCGCCATCGAGGCGGCCCGTGCCGGGGAAGCCGGGCGCGGCTTTGCGGTGGTGGCCGACGAGGTGCGCAACCTGGCCCGACGCACCCAGGAGTCGGTGGAGGAGACCCGTCAGGTGATCGAGCAGCTGCAGGCCGGCACCCGCGAGGTGGTGGGCGCCATGGACAGCAGCCACCGCCAGGCCCAGGGTAGCGTCGACCAGGTCGGTCAGGCCGTGACTGCGCTGCGCCAGATCGGCGAGGCCGTCACCGTGATCAGCGACATGAACCTGCAGATTGCCAGTGCCGCCGAAGAGCAGAGCGCGGTGGCCGAGGAAATCAACAACAACGTGGCGACCATTCGCGATGTGACCGAGTCACTCTCGGAGCAGGCCAATGAGTCGGCGCGGGTCAGCCAGTCGCTGAACAGCCTGGCCAACCAGCAGCAGGGGCTGATGGACCAGTTCCGCGTCTGATGGTGTTATCGGGCTGCCCTGCGGGGTAGCTCGATGCTCACCCGCAGCCCGCCCAGCGGGCTTTCCAGCAACCTCATCTGCCCACCCCAGGCTTCGGCGATATCGCGAACGATGCCCAGGCCAAGCCCATGGCCATCGACCTGTTCGTCGAGCCGCGCACCGCGCTCCAGCACCCCGGCCCTGGCATTTTCGGGGATGCCCGGGCCATCATCGTCCACCCACAGGCGATACACCCCGCCCTCTTGCTCGATGCTCAGGCAGACCTCGCTGTCGGCCCACTTGCAGGCGTTGTCCAGCAGGTTGCCCAGCAGCTCGAGCAGGTCTTCGCGGTCCCAGGGCAAGGACAGCCCATCGGGCACCTGATGGCGGATGAGCAGGTGATCGCCGTGAATCATGCCCAGGGTCGATAGCAGGCCCGGCAGTTCGGTGGCGCAATCGAAATGCGCCCCCGGCAGGGCATCGCCGGCCAGCCGGGCGCGATTGAGTTCGCGGCTCAGGCGTTGCTGGATCTGCTCCAGCTGAGCCTGCAACTGGGCGCGAACCTCGGGCAGGTCGTTCAGGCGCTCGCTCGACGCCAGGCTCATCAGCACCGCCAGGGGAGTCTTCAGGGCATGCCCCAGGTTGCCCAGCGCGTTGCGTGAACGTCTGAGGCTGTCTTCGGTGTGTGCCAGCAGGTGGTTGATCTGCGCCACCAGGGGCTCAAGTTCGACAGGCACCTCACTGTCGAGCTGCGAGCGCTTGCCCTGCTGCAGTTGGGCGATCTGTTCGCGCGTGCGTTCCAGTGGGCGCAGGGAGCGTGTGACCGTGATGCGTTGCAGCACCAGAATCAACAGCAGCGCCACCAGTCCCAGGCCAAGGCCGAGCTGCTGCATGCGCCGGAAGCCGTCGCGCACGGGGGTATAGTCCTGCGCCACGCTGATCGAGATCGCCTGGCCCAGGCGCCGGTAGTCGGCACGCAGCACCAGCAGTTGCTGGCCAGCCGGGCCCAGCTCCAGGCCCGCGTGCAGGCCGGGAGTTGGCGGACGGGGCATGTCCATGTCCCAGAGCGAGCGGGAACGCCAACTGCCCCCTTCGAAATCGATACGGAAGTAGTAGCCGGAAAACGGCCGCTGGTACGCCGACGACAGACGTCGCTCGTCCAGTTCGAGGCCGCTGTGGCCGCGCACCAGCGCCACCAGCAGGTTTTCGCTTTCCTTGCGCAACCCCGTCTCCAGGTAGCGCTGCAACCCGACCTCGAACAGCCACAGGCTGATCTGCGCCAGGGCCAGGCCGACCACCACCAGTACACCGACCAGCCCCAGGCTCAGGCGCGCCTGGATCGACTTCACTCGACCACTCCGCCAAAGCGATAGCCCTGGCCGCGATGGGTTTCGATCACGCTGCGCCCCAGCTTGCGGCGCAGGTGGTTGACGTGTACTTCGAGCACATTCGAGTCGCGCTCGGTTTCGCCGTTGTACAGGTGCTCGGCCAGGTGGCTTTTGGAAAGGATCTGCTGCGGGTGCAACATGAAGTAGCGCAGCAGGCGAAACTCGGCGGCGGTCAGTTGCACGTCCTGCCCGTCGCGGCTCACGCACTGGCGGCCTTCGTCCAGGTGCAGGCCGGCGGCCTGCAGGGTCGGCTGGTTGGCCAGGCCACGGGCGCGGCGCAGCAGCGACTGGATGCGCAGTTGCAGCTCTTCGGGGTGAAAGGGTTTGCTCAGGTAATCGTCGGCACCGGCCTTGAGGCCCTCGATGCGCTCGGCCCAGGAACCCCGTGCGGTCAGGATCAGCACCGGGGTCGACAGCCCGCCGGCGCGCCATTGGGCCAGCACTTCGAGGCCGGGCAGGCCAGGCAGGCCCAGGTCCAGGATAATCAGGTCATAGGGCTCGCTGCTACCCTGGTACACCGCATCTCGGCCGTCGGCCAGCCAGTCGATGGCGTAGCCCTGGCGCTGCAGGCTCTGGGTGAGTTCATCGGCCAGCGGGACGTTGTCCTCGACCAGTAACAGGCGCATCAGTCATCTTCCTCATCTTTGATCAGCACACCCGTGCGTGCATCGAACTTGATTTCACGCACGACCCCTTGCGGGGTGACCAGCTCGACTTCGTACTCGTAGCGGTTGTGCTTCTCTTCCAGCTCCGCCTCAAGCAACTTCGCCCCGGGGTAACGCCCCAGGGCGGAGTTCAACAGTTGCTCCAGCGGCAGGATGATGCCCTTCTGACGTAGCTCCAGGGCTTCATCCTGATCGAGGTCGCGGGCCAGGGCCGGCGTACAGAAGACCAGCAATGCGAGGAACAGCCACGGTGCCGTTCGCTTGCGTGCAGTCATCAGGTGTCCTTGGCGTCCTTGAGTACTTCACCGGTCTTGGCATCAAGGTCCACGTCCCATTCGACGTTCTGCGCGTCACGCAGTTCGACCTTGTACACATAACGGCCGTACACGTCCTCGAGCTCGGAGTCCTTGATGGTGGCACCCGGATGCTTGGCCAGCGCTTTTGCGTTGAGGTCATCCAGCGACAGGATGGTCTTGGCCTGGACCAGCTGCACGACTTCATTGGTGGGGATGTCTTTAGCCAGCGCAACGTTGGCGCTCAGGGCAAGGGCGGCGGTGGCGAACAGGGCAGTCAATGTTTTCATCGTGTCTCTCCATTTAGGATCAATCTTGCTTACGGGTTCAGAATACCGAACCGAACTTAACTGAAACTGAAAACAACTGGCGCCATGATAGCTCAGGCGCGCCCCTGTTCCGTCCACGCTTCTCTATAATCGTTGATCCAGGACAACGAGGCCCTTATGAGCTCAATCCAGATCAAGTTTCCAGCGCTGACACTCAAGGCCGGCACGCGGGCGTTTGCCCATGTACGCGAACGCGGTCTGCAGGCTGCAGACGTGGGGGTGCTACCGGGCGCTGCAGGCGGCCCCAAGGCGCTGGGTATCCAGGGTATCGACCTGGCGCTGTTCGGCCAGTGGCTGCCCACAGCACCGCGCGCGCGCTCGCTGATCGGGGCATCGATCGGCTCCTGGCGCTTCGCCAGTGCCTGCCTGCCCGACCCCGCCCAGGCCCTGCTGCGCCTGGGCCATCTGTATACCGAGCAGGATTTCGCCAAGGGCGTGACCCAGGCCCAGGTCAGCCAGAGCTGTCGTCGCATGCTCGATGACCTGCTGGAGGGCCAGGATGCTCGCATTCTCGACAACCCCCACTATCGGCTCAACATCATGCTGGTCAGAAGCCACGGCCTGCTTCAGCACGATCATCGAGGCCGACTGGGCGTAGGCCTGTCGTCGGTGATTGCCGACAACCTCGTGAGCCGTTCGCGGCTGGCCCGGCACTTCGAACGCGTGATCCTGCATGACGCACGCTGCGCACCGCCGTTGAACCCCCTCACGGACTTCCCTTCGCGCTGCCTGCCGCTGGCGGTCGACAACCTGCGTCATGCCCTGCTCGCTTCAGGCTCCATTCCCATGGTGATGGAAGGCGTGCGGGACATTCCGGGGGTCGGGGCGGGCACCTACCGGGATGGTGGCTTGCTCGACTATCACCTCGACCTGCCCTACAGCGGCGAGGACATCGTGCTTTACCCTCACTTCACCCACAAGGTGGTGCCGGGGTGGTTCGACAAGGCCCTGCCCTGGCGGCGCAGCAATGCGCAGTACCTGCAGAACGTGCTGTTGCTGGCACCCTCGCCGCAGTACCTGGCCCGCCTGCCCTACGGCAAGCTGCCGGATCGCAGCGACTTCAAGCGCTTCATGGGCGATGCCGGTAACCGCCAACGTTACTGGCGTACCGCCATGAGCGAAAGCCAGCGGCTGGGCGACGAGTTTCTGGAACTGGTGGAAACCGGCAAGCTGCACCAGCATCTGCAACCGTTGAAGTAGGCTTGCTGTTAAACTGCCGGTCAGCATTGGTTTTCAGAGTTCTAAGATACCGTGGAAATTTTCAAAGAGTTCACCTTCGAATCGGCCCACCGCTTGCCGAATGTGCCCGCCGGGCACAAATGCGGGCGCCTGCACGGCCACTCCTTCAAGGTTGCCTTGCACCTGACCGGCCAGCTGGATCCGCATACCGGCTGGATTCGCGACTTCTCGGAGATCAAGGCGATTTTCAAGCCGCTGTACGAGCAGCTAGACCACAACTACCTCAATGACATCCCTGGCCTGGAGAACCCGACCAGCGAAGTGATTGCCAAATGGATCTGGGACCAGGTCAAGCCATTGCTGCCAGAACTGAGCAAGGTGCGTATCCATGAGACCTGCACCAGTGGCTGCGAGTATTACGGCGACTGAGCTGACAGTGACATATCTGAAAACCACCTCCCAAGGTGGTTTTTTTATGCCCGCCTTGCAGGAAACTTTCGGCCCACAAAGACAAAACCCCTACCTGCAGATGCAGATAGGGGTTTCGGAATTTAATCTTGACGATGACCTACTCTCACATGGGGAAACCCC